>CAYOHG010000224.1:0-5937 GCA_964403685.1 uncultured Planctomycetales bacterium | reverse complement strand
AGGTGATCCAGTCCGGCCACGTTCAGTTGATCCAACAGCGGTCGCACGAACCGCTCGCGCGCCTGGCCGCGCGCCCCGGCGGTGTTCGCGTTCACGCGCATCCACGCTTCTACAAACGGGCCGATCAGCCAGCTCCAGACGGTGCCCTGGTGCGCCGCCGCATCGCGCGTCAGAACCGTCCCCTCACAGCGTGGGATATAGCCGCGCGCATGCGGCGCCAGCGTACGCAGGCCCAGCGGCGTCCAGAGATGCCGCTCGACGACCGCGACAATGGCAGCGGCTTGCGCGTCCGGAACCACGCGATACGGCAGCCCACCGACCGCCAGAAGCTGGTTGGGCCGCAGCGCATCGTCCACCGCTCCAGCCCGGCCGTCCACGTCGATCACGTCGTACAGATAACCGCCGGCCGCATTCCAGAAGCGCTTGGTGAACGCCGCTCCGCCGCGCTGCAAGGGGCGCTCCCAGGTCCGATCAAACGAGCGCCCGAATTGCAGCGCGTTGAGCCAGAGTGCCTGAATCTCCACCGGTTTCCCGCGCCGCGGAGTGACCACCCAGTCGCCGACCCGGGCGTCCATCCACGTCAGAGGCGTATCCGGCAGACCGGCTGCGATCAGCCCGTCCTGGTCCATGCGGATTTCGAGCCGCGTGCCGTGGGCGTATCCGAGCAGGATGGACTGAACGGCCTCGAGCAACGCCTCTTCGACGCGCGGGTCCACGGCCACGTGCGCGTCCTTGGCCGCCGAAAGCCAGTCGTGCACCGCAATCACGAACCACAGCGAAGTGTCGACCTGGCTGAAGACCGGGGGCTCATCGGCGTCTGTCAACCGGTCTGGTAGCATTCCCCCGTTCACCCGCTCGGCCCACGCCAGCAGGACTTCGCGGGCGACGTCGAGCCGCCCGCCGGCCAGGCACAGCCCGCGCAACGCGATAAACGTTTCGCGACCGAAATCCGTGGGCCACGGATAGCCGGCGAGGATGGTGCGGGCCTCGTTTCGCCGAGCGATGAATGCGTCCGCCGATCGATGCAGGCGCGAGGCGAAGGCCGAACGCCGCTCCCGTTCGGACGCGCGCAGGGCCTGCACCGACTCGATAGCCGGCCGACCGGGTCGCGAGACGTGCGTCACGTATCGGTCGGTCGCCGCCAGCAGCACGGCATCGCCGTGCGTCAGGTCAAAGCTGAACACGCCCGGCGCTGCCAGGTCCTCGGTACAGGGTAGCCCGCGGGCGTGATCCTCTTCATAGAAGAAGTTGTAGTACCAGTTGAAGCCGCGCTCGTAGCGGCCGTTGCTTTGCACCACCAAGCCGGGCACGCCATCGTACAGGCGCCAGGTGACGCACTCGCCGTCGACGGCCGCCTCGCCGCGAAACACGTCGTTGGCCTGATGCAAGGCCGAGTCCGGACGTCCTGATAGGAACAGTCGGACGTGCAGGCACGCCTGCGGCAGCGGCGTTTCGAGCCGCCAGACACATACCACCGCGCTGGCCCCGTGGGGCACGAAAATCTCCTGGCTGATGCAGGCGCCATCCGGCAGCCGGAAGCGCCAGCGCGGCCAGGGTTCGGTGCTGAAGGCCTCGATCTGCCGCCGCGCGACGTCCGGCGCCAGCACGTCCGGGGTGTACCGCTGCGAAGTGAGATTGAAGGTCCCGGAGCCTGTGTCCAGCCAGGCGTCGAAGCCGTTGAGCAATACAAATCGCCCGGCAGGCGGCGTTGTGGCGGTAAGCAACAGGGCGTGTTCGCGGCGGGTTCGCGGGCCACCGACGGTTCCGGACGCAAAACCACCGAGGCCGTCGGTCTCCAGCCATTCGCACGCGTCCGTCCAGCGCGACGACATGTGCGTCCCCTGACTTTCGACGCAGCGATCGTGCCGGGCGAATCGATTCAACGCGCAGCCGTGAGCGATCCGAACCAGCGTCCGCGCTGCGCATGCATCTTACAGGCAATTCGGTTGCCCGAAACGACCGGCCGTACCCGAACTGCGCGACCCGATCCGCGCGACTGGTATCACCATGGCACCTGGCCCGAACTTGCGTTGCGTGCTACGGCCAGACGTACGCACGATATTGAGGCTCGCCGCGCGCAAGTGCGGCGACGGGCAAGAGCTGCAAGGCCAATGAAGAGCAAGTGGACTAGCGAGCGACCGCGCCCGCGTACCGGACGAGATTTCCGCGCGAGTCGACCGCCGCCGATTCCGACCGGCAAGATTTGCGCCCGCTGCGCCTGCCGCGCGTCGGACAACACGGTTACGGATGGCCGGACTGAGCCGGAGCTTCGGCGTGCGCCGGCTCTGCGGCAGGATGCGGAACTGCTTCGGAAGCGGCATCACCGGGCGAGTCCGCAGGCTCGCTCGTGGCCGGCGTGTCGGGCGGCGGCACGGGCGTGGTGGTTGCCGCGCCGGTGACGGCGTCGGTCTGAACGATCTCGACGCGCTGGTTCTCCTGGTGGCTGGCCATGTCTCGCGCCTGCGGCACGGCGCGGTCGTTGTCGGCACACGCGACAACACGAAGCTGATCCCAGCCGATGCCATTGTCGGCCAGCAACCGAGCGACGTTGATGGCCCGCTCATACGCGAGCTGCATGCCATGATCCGGTCGGGCGAACGCCTCCGCGGCACTTACGTGGCCGCGGATTTCCAAGAGGCTGCGCAGGCCGCGCCAGCGGCGCGCCAGTTCCGCGACCTCGGTCCGGCCGCGCTCATTCAAAACACCCGTGTCGGTTTCAAAGAGGATCTTTCCGCCCAGGCCGATGTACTCGGAGCGCCGCAGAGAGAGGACGTTCTGCTCGCGGCCGGCCTGAGCGATCTCGCGTGCGTCGCCCTGTGCCTGGCGCTGGAGGATGCGCTGCACGAGCGGCAGCTCCTCGGGCCGCGGATTGCGAACGTCGACCGGGTTATTGAACGCCTCGCGCAGCGAAATGGCCCAATCCAACATGGCGGTGCTGGAGGCGGAGGCCCCGCCATTCTCCGCGGTGTTCTGATCGCCTGCGGCGCCGCCGGCGTCGGCGGGCTTCATGTTCAGGGCCAGCAGCACGACGAAGAAACCCATCATCAGCGCGACGTTGTCGGCAAACGAGATCAGCCACTCGGGCGCGCCTTCGTGCTCCTCGTGGCCGCCGCCGCCGTGGCCGCCGTGGCCGCCCCCGCCGCCGTGGCCGGCCGGCTTCTTTTCGGACTCGGCATGACCGTGCTGTTCGTCGGACATGAGCGGCTCCTCGCGGACTCAGCGGCCTGATCAGGCGGCCGTTTTGAGCTTCTCGCGCCGCTGGAAGGGGATGAACGCGGCCATCTTGTCGAGCGTAACGCGCGGATTGTCACCGGCCTGGATCGACATGATGCCCTGAAGCATCATCTCCTTGTTGAGAATCTCCTCGCTGGAACGCAGCCCGAGCTTGTCACCCACCGGACCGGCGATGGCGTTCGCGACAATCGCGCCGTACATCGTGGCGACAACGGCCACGGCCAGCGCCTGGCCCATTCGGCCGATGTCGGCGTCGGCCAGTTGCCCGAACATGCCGACCTGCCCGACCAGCGTGCCCACCAGCCCGTAGCCGGGCCCGTACAGCTTGATGAGGTCAAAGAACTTCTTTCCGGCTTTGTGGCGATCCTGCATCGCCATGACTTCCATCCGCAAGGCCGACTCGATGTCGTGCGGATCGCCGCCGTCGATCACCATCTTCAGCCCCGTCGCCAGAAACGGATCCTTGATATTGGCGATCTCGCTCTCCAGCGCCAGCACGCCGTCGCGGCGGGCCTTCTCGGCTAGCCGGCTCATGAGCTGGATCACTTCCGCCGCCGGCGTGCCCTTGTGAAACATGAAGCGCTTGATGAAACCCGGCACGGATTTAATCTTCTCGATCGGCATGGCCATGAAGCACACGCTGATGCTGCCGCCGAACACCATCAGCACGCCTTCCATGGAGAAGAACATGCCCAAGTGGCCGTGCGACACCTCGAAAAAGACGAATCCGAGGCAGCCGGCGCCTACGCAAATGCCGATGATGCTGGCAATGTCCATGACAACCCATCCCCCGCGGTGCCTGGCGGCGAACCGCGATCGCGCGACCCTGCCCGGCGCGAAACCTGCCGAAGGTGGATCGGCCAATCGCCCCGCCGGCTTGTGAATCAGCGGACCGGCGATCGGCGGCCACCGATAATCCAGGAACGCCGCGCCCGGCCCACGCGGCCACCCGTCGCCCGGGCCGAAAACGACAGCCGCCGCCACTCTGCCGCGCCGCCCGTACGGCGCCCGCCTGGGCAACGCCCCGCCGACCGTCGCCGCCGGCCGGGTTGTCCGATAGACTCCGGGAGCCGCACGCGCTGCCCTGCCCGCGCGCGGCCTGACCCGCAGCCGAGGGAGTGAAACCGCAAGCTCATGAGCACTACGGGTATCGACACGCACAGCCACAACCTGGCCTTCGTCGAAGCGCTCTACGCCGATTACCTGCGTGACCCGCATTCCGTGGACGCTCGCTGGCGTGCCACGTTCGACGCTTTGCCATCTGCTCGAGACCCAGCCTCGGGTCTGCACTTGGGCCCGCGCTTCCAGCCGAGGAGCATCTTCAACCCGCCGGGGGGAAACGGCAGCGCCAGCGGCAACGGGCACGCGGCATCCGAGCAGGTGGCGCTGATCGAAGCCCGCCAGGACCGTGTCGACCAGATGGTGCGCAATTTCCGCGTGCGCGGGCACATGATGGCCCGCCTGGACCCGCTGGGTCTGCCGCGCGCCGAGCCGCGCGAGCTCGATCCCGAGTTCTATGGCTTCAGCGCCGCCGATCTGGATCAGCCGTTCTCCAGCCGCACGATCAAGGGCCCGGACGTTCGCACGCTGGGCGAGATCCTCCAGCGGCTGCGGGACACGTACTGCCGCTACATCGGCGTGCAGTACATGCATATCGATGAGTACGAAGTGCGGCACTGGCTCCAGGAACGGATGGAAGGCAGTGCCAACCGCTGCAAGCTGACGCGCACCGAGCAATTCCGCATTCTGACCCGCCTGACCGACGCCGTGATCTTCGAGGAGTTCATTCAGAAGAAGTTCACCGGCGCGAAGAGCTTTTCGCTCGAAGGCGCCGAGAGCCTGATTCCGCTGCTGGACCTGGCGCTCGAACACGCCGGCGGACAGGGCGTTGAGGAAGTCGTGCTCGGCATGGCGCACCGCGGCCGGCTCAACGTGCTGGCCAACATCCTCGGCAAGAGCCCGCAGCGCATCTTTGCCGAATTCCGCGACCTGGATGGCGAAAAGAAGATCGGCCGCGGCGACGTCAAGTATCACCTGGGCTGGTCGGGTGAATGGACCACCGCCGCCGGACAAAAACTCTACCTGGCCCTTTGCTTCAATCCCAGCCATCTCGAATTCGTCAACCCGGTCGCAATGGGCCGGCTGCGCGCCAAGCGCGACCGCGTCGAAGATCGCGACCACCGCAAGGGCCTGCTGATTCTCATCCACGGCGACGCGGCGTTCGCCGGTGAAGGGATCGTGCAGGAGACGCTACAGCTCAGCCAGCTCGGGCCCTACACCGTCGGCGGGGCCCTGCACGTGATCGTCAACAACCAGATCGGGTTCACGACCTCGCCCGAACAGGCGCGTTCGAGCATCTACTGCTCATCGATCGGGAAGATGCTGCAAGTCCCGATCTTCCTGGTGAACGGCGAAGACCCCGAGAGCGTCGCACAGTGCGTGCGGCTGGCGCTGGACTTCCGTCAGCGCTTTCAGCGCGACGTGATCATCGACCTGTGGTGCTACCGCCGCCGTGGACACAACGAGACCGACGAGCCCGCCTTCACGCAGCCGACGATGTATCGTGCCATCCGGCAGCGCCCGACGGTCCGGCAGTCGTACCTGAAGCGCCTGATCAAGATGGGAGACGTGACTCAGGAAGCCGGCGACGAAATCCGCGACAGCCTCACCCGCGACCTCGAACAGCAACTCTCCGCGGTCGAG
>CAYOHG010000223.1:0-5945 GCA_964403685.1 uncultured Planctomycetales bacterium | reverse complement strand
CCTCAGCTACGCGCTGGCGGCCGCCAGCGCCGACCACATCACGCTGGCCGAGTACAGCGAGCTCTCCATCTACGGGCTGTCCGCCCAGGTCTCGTTCTACAAGGGCCTGCTCGACAAGATCGGCGTGACCGCTCAGATGGTGCACTGCGGCGATTACAAGGCGGCTCTCGAACCGTTCACACGCAGCGAGCCCAGCAAGCCTTTCGCCGAGAACATCAACTGGCTGCTCGACGGGATTTACGCCCGCTGGATCCAGATCATGGCCGACGGCCGCAAGCTGTCCGTCGAGCAGATGACGAAGTTCGTGGACGAAGCGCCGGTCAGCGCCCAGGACGCGCTGCGCGGCAAGCTCGTGGACGCGGTCGGCTCGCTGGAGGACTACCGCAAGCTGTTGAAGAAGGAATTCGGCTCGGATGTCGAATTCGTCAAAAAATACCCGCGCAAAGGCGGGCTGGACCTCGAACTCGACCCGGCCAACCCCTTCGCCCTGTTCACGCAGATGAACACGATCATGGAGGAGCTTTTTGGGGGTGCCCGGCCGTCGGACGAACCCGGCATCGCGCTGCTGTACATCGACGGCGGCATCACCACCGGCGAGAGCCAGCCGGACTTCTTCTCCGGCAGCAGCACGGCCGGCAGCACCACCATCCGCGCGGCCCTGGATGCCATCCGCAACGATGAACGCATCAAGGCGGTCGTCATCCGCGTCGATTCGCCCGGCGGCTCGGCCCTGGGCAGCGACATCATGTGGAAGGCCGCGATGGCGGTGAAGGAAAACCGGCCGCTGATCGTCAGCATGGGCGGGGTCGCCGGCAGCGGCGGCTACTACGTCGCCATCCCCGGCGACGTCATCTTCGCCGAAGAGGGCACGATCACCGCGTCGATCGGAGTGGTGGGCGGCAAGATGGTGGTCAAGGGCCTGTTCGAGGACAAGCTCGGCATCACCACGACGGAGTTCAACCGCGGCGCCCGGGCCCACATGTTCAGCACCAACCGCATGTGGACCGACGCTGAGCAGAACGAGATTCTCGACTGGATGAACGACGTCTATGCGCAATTCAAAGGCCGCATCATGACGTCGCGCGGCGACCGCATCAAAGGTGACCTCGAGAGCATGGCCGGCGGACGCGTATTCACCGGCCGACAGGCCCTGGAGCGCGGACTGATCGATCGCATCGGCGGTCTGCGCGACGCTATCCAACTCGCCGCCGAGAAGGCCAACCTGACCGACTATGAGGTGTACACCTTCCCGAAGCCCAAGGGCTTTGAAGAAGCGCTGGCCGAGCTGATGGGCCAGGAGACGGAGGACTCGTTCGAGTTGTCCGCCGCCGATCGTGCCCCGCATCCCGCCGGCGCTTCGCAGGCGGTGCTGGCGCGGCGGCTGGCGGAACTCGTGGCGGGCCGAGCGGGCGCGCCCGCGTCTGCGGTGTTGCAGCCGCTGCTGGAGCGGATTGCCCCGCAGAAGCTGCGCAGCGTCGCAGCCGGCTTGCGCCACCTGCTGATCCTGGACCGCGAGCGGGCCGGCTGCTTCATGCCGTTCGTGCCGAACATCCGCTAGCGCCGCGCCGTGAAATCGGAAGTTGCGCCAACACCAGGCCGGAGCGATCCGCTGGGGCGTTGGCTCCTGCGTCGCTCGCGAACCGGCCGAAAACCGCGTAAAATCAGCGTTTCGTTCATGCCCCCGGGCGCGGGGCGTGAGCCCGCACGCGGAGACCTGCACCGATGAAATCACCGGTCAATCCGTTCAACAGCCGCGACGTACTCAAGACCGCCGGCGGCGAGGCCACCATCTATCGCCTCGACGCCCTGGAGCGGGCCGGCGTCGGCGCGATCGCGACGCTGCCGTATTCGATCCGCGTGCTGCTGGAAGCAGTCCTGCGGAACGTCGACGGCTTCAGCGTGCTCGAGGAGCACGTGCAAACGCTGGCCAACTGGCAGCCCAAGCCCGCGGAGCGTGAAATCCCCTTCACCTGCGCCCGGGTGGTGTTGCAGGATTTCACCGGCGTTCCCTGCGTGGTCGACCTGGCGGCCATGCGCGCCGCGATGGTCAGGCTGGGCGGCGACCCGAAGCGCATCAACCCGATCATCCCGGTCGATCTGGTGATCGATCACTCCGTGCAGGTCGATCATTTCGGCTCGAGCAACGCGCTGGACCTGAACGCCAAACTCGAGTTTCACCGCAACCGCGAGCGCTACGAGTTCCTGCGCTGGGGACAGAAGGCGTTCAACAACTTCCGCGTCGTCCCGCCGGCCACCGGCATCGTGCACCAGGTGAACCTGGAGTACCTGGCCAAGTGCGTGCTGCGGGCGCAGGTGGGGAACGAGCTCGTCGCGATGCCCGACACGCTGGTCGGCACCGACAGCCACACTACCATGATCAACGGCCTGGGCGTGCTCGGCTGGGGCGTCGGCGGCATCGAGGCCGAGGCCGCCATGCTCGGCCAGCCCATGTACATGCTCATGCCCGAGGTGATCGGTTTCAAGCTGAGCGGCCGGCTGCGCGAGGGCGCCACCGCCACCGACGCTGTCCTGGTAGTGACCGAGACGCTGCGGAAGTTCGGCGTGGTCGAGAAGTTCGTCGAGTTCTACGGCGACGGGCTGGCGAGCATGACCGTGCCGGACCGCGCGACGATCGCCAACATGGCGCCGGAATACGGCGCCACGATGGGCTTCTTCCCCGTTGATGAGCAGACGCTGCGCTATTTGCGGCTCACCGGGCGCAGCGCCGACGAGATCGACCTGGTCGAGCGCTACTGCAAGGAGCAGGGGCTGTTTCGCACCGAGGCCGCGCCCACGCCGCGATTCAGCGCCACCCTCGAGCTGGACCTGTCGACGGTTGAGCCGAGTCTGGCCGGTCCGAAACGCCCGCAGGACCGCGTGCCGCTCGGCCGGATGAAAGCGGCCTTCCGCGAGTCGTTGAAGGCCCCGATCAAGCAGCGCGGCTTTGAACTGAAAGACGAACAACTTTCTCGCCGGGCCAGCCTGACGAACGGCGCGAGCACGGAGCTCGGCCACGGCGCCGTGGTGATCGCGGCGATCACGAGCTGCACCAACACAAGCAACCCAAGCGTGATGCTCGCGGCCGGGCTATTGGCGAAGAAGGCCGCGCAGCGCGGACTGAAGACCCGGCCGTGGGTCAAGACCAGCCTCGCGCCCGGCTCGCGCGTCGTGACCGACTACCTCGAAAAAAGCGACCTGGCGCGCTACCTGAACGAACTCGGGTTCGACACGGTCGGCTACGGCTGCACGACCTGCATCGGCAACAGCGGCCCGCTGCCCGACAAGGTGCGTGACGCCGTGCTGAGCGCCGACCTGGTGGCCGCCAGCGTGCTCAGCGGCAACCGCAACTTCGAAGGTCGCGTCAACCCGCACGTGAAGGCCAACTACCTCGCGTCGCCGCCGCTGGTGGTCGCGTATGCCCTGGCCGGGACCACCGACATCGACCTGCTGACCGAGCCGCTGGGGACGGGCGCAGACGGCAAGCCGGTCTTCCTGAAGGACATCTGGTCGGCCCAGGCTGAGATCAACGACGCGGTCGAGCGCTTCGTGACGCCGGAGTCCTTCCGCAAGCAGTACGCGGATGTTTTCGCGGGCAGCGAGGCCTGGAAGGCCATCCGCATCTCGGGCGGCGACCTGTACGAGTGGAACGACGCCAGCACCTACATTCAGAACCCGCCCTATTTTGACGGCCTGACGCGCGAGGTTAAGCCGATTCAACCGATCCGCGGGGCCCGCTGCCTGGTGATGGTGGCCGACAGCGTAACCACCGACCACATCAGCCCGGCGGGCGACATCGCTGAGAAATCTCCGGCCGGAGAGTACCTCAAGTCGCTGGCCGTGACGAAGGCGGAGTTCAACAGCTACGGATCGCGGCGCGGCAACGACCGCGTGATGACGCGCGGCACATTCGCCAACGTACGGCTGCGCAACCTGCTGGCCCCGGGCACGGAGGGCGGCGTCACGATGCACCTGGCCGCCGGCACCAACGCGATCATGTCGATCTACGACGCGGCCATGAAGTACAAGGACGCCGGCGTGCCGACGATCGTCCTGGCCGGCCGCGACTACGGCATGGGCAGTTCGCGCGACTGGGCCGCCAAGGGAACCATGCTGCTGGGCGTGCGCGCCGTCCTCGCCGCCAGCTTCGAGCGCATCCACCGCAGCAACCTGGTCGGCATGGGCGTGCTGCCGTGCGTCTTCAAGGACGGCCAGACGCGCGAATCGCTTGGCCTGACCGGACACGAGGTCTTCGATTTCACCGACTTGAGCGACGCGCTCAAGCCACAGCAAGACCTCAAAGTCGTCGCCAGCGACCCCACCAGCGGAAAGAAGACCGCGTTCGCCGTCCGCTGCCGCGTCGACACGCCGGTTGAGTTGGAGTATCTCCGCAACGGCGGCGTGCTTCAGACCGTGCTGCGGAAGATGCTCGCAGCGGGCTCGTAACGAAGGCGGCCCAAGGCCGCCTGCCGGTTGCGCCGCTGGGGCGGTCGTGGCCCGGCGAGTTCCGCGCTACGGCCGCGAGCGTGGCTCGCGCGCCATTTGATGGGCCCAGGTTCTCCAGGCATCGGCGTCGGCGGTCTCCAGCCCCAGGCGGCGCAGTTGCGCGCTCACCTGTCCGGCCACGTGGCGCGCGAAGTGCGCCAGGCGCCACTCGCGCACGGTCGAATCCTGCGAGGCCGAGAGCAGCGCCGCGCCGTCCGGCGCGAAACACAGTGACATCACCGCGCGGCTGTGCCCGTCGAGCGTGGCCAGCAGCCGTCCGCTCGGACGATCCCAGAGTCGGATCTGGCCGGAACTGTCGCCGCTGGCGATCCGCTCCCCGTCGGGGCTGATCGCCAGGCAGTAGATTTCCTGCGTGTGTCCCGCCAGCGACCGCACGCGCCGCCGCTGAACCGCGTCCCACACCTGCACGGCCCGGTCGGCGCCGCCGACGATCAACCAGCGGCCATCCGGGCTGAAGCACACGTCGCGGAGCGGTTCGCGCGTGACCGGAATCAGCGTCTCGCAGTCGCTCGCACCGAGGCGCCACATCAGCAGCGTGCCGTCGCGAACCACCGCTGCAAGCCACTCTCCGCTCGGGTCGAAAGCGATCTGAGGGACCCGCTCGCGCGTGAAGCGATACTCGTGCTCCACGGTCCCGTCGGACGAATTCCAGATCCGGACTGCCCCGTCGTCGCAGGCGCTGGCCAGGCGCCGGCCGTCGGGACTGAAGCGCACGGCGCTGACCCGATGCGGATGCAGGAGGCGGACCGGCGGGGATGACGAGTCCGGGTCGTGCCACAGATAGACGGAGTTGTCGTAGGATGCGGTCGCGATCGCGCGTCCGTTCGGGCTGATGGCGACGGCGGCCAGCGTTGACGCGCCGGCGACAAGCTTCGCCGGATGAGCGCTTGCCGCCATATCCCGCCGGATGCGATGCACGCGCCCGCCGTCACCGGCGACAGCGAACCACTTCCCGTCGGGACTGACGGCGATCGCGTGCAGCGCCTGGCCCAAGGTCATGTGGAGTCCCACGCCGGGGTCGGCGCCGGTCTCCCACTGGCGCAGCTCGCTATCCGCGCCCGTCCAGATCGAGACGCCGTCAGCGCTGAAGCTGATGCAACGAATCCGCGACACATGAGCCGGATAGCGCGCGCGCAGCGCGCCGCTGCCGCACTCAAACAACCGCAGCGTCCCGCTCAGGTCGCCGACCGCGATGAGGCGCCCGTCCGGACTGAATGCCAGTACCCGATAGGCATCCGCGGCCTCGGTCAGCTCGACGATGCGCGGCGGCTCGCTCGTGAGCGCGATGACGCGGCCGGCATGTTGAATCCACGCATCCGCCAGGTGCGTGCCGTCGTCGGAAAAGAGCAGCGGCCCGACGGTGTGCACCGCCGCCTGGTGCGGCAGTCCCGCCGGCAGGCTCAGCCGGCGCCTCCCGGAATCGACCTCCCAGACGTGCAGGG
>CAYOHG010000222.1:0-5952 GCA_964403685.1 uncultured Planctomycetales bacterium | reverse complement strand
GGGTGGCGCCGCGTCCGCCAGCGGTGTGCGCGCCGCGCTCGTCGGTTCCTCGACCTCGTCGGCGGCGGGCAGGTAGGTCGCGTCGTGCAGCGACGTGACCGGCGGGACACGCGCGGCCCACTCGCCGGTGCCGGGCAGCGGCTTCTGCGGGTTGAGCAGTTTCATGATCGGGTAATGCAGCGGGACCTGAATCGTTCCGGGAACTTTTTCCTCGGGCACGGGGCTGTCCTGCTTAGCATCCCAGCTCAGCTTGCGCGGGTGGCGCCGCTTGAACAGATACTCCAGCCGCATGGGCACGTGATGCGCCGCCAGCAGGCCCAGCGCCTGGAGCAGCGCGGCCAGGCCCGTCTTGCGCGGCAGGTTCGTAGGCACCGTCAGGTGCGGTTTGCCGCGCAGGATATCGTCCACGAAGCCGCTCAGGTTCGCGCGCGGGCCGACCTCGATGAAGATGCGGGCACCGTCGGCGTACATCCGCTCGATCATGTCGCGAAAGACGATCGGCCGCGCAAACGTGTCGGCCGCGAGGTCCAGCATTTCGCTGGCCTTCGTCGGGAAAAGCCCGGCGGTCGTGCAGGAGTACAGCGGCGTGCGCGGCGGACGCATGGCCAGCGAGGCGAAGTAGCGCCGCAGGGGCTCGCAGATATACGTGAACACCGGCGTGTGGTAGCCGCGGTCGTATTGCAGCTTCTCGACGAAGATGCCGTTGTCGAGCAGGTGCTTCATTACCCGTTGGGCGGCCTGCGTCTCGACGACCACCACGACCTGGTGCGGGCAGTTGTCGTTGGCGACGTGCACGGTGCAGTCGATGTCGTGAATCAGCTTCGTGACGCGGGCCCGATCGGCTCCGACCGCCAGCATCGCCGCCCGCGGGATCGTGCCGTCGGCCGCGACCTCCCGATACATCGCGTCGAGCCGGTTGAGGCTGGCCAGGTACTCGTCGAGATCGAGAATCCCCGCCGCGACCATGCCGGCCCACTCGCCGGCGCTGTGCCCGGCGATCATGTCGGGCTGCACACCGAGCTGCGTCAGCAGGGTCCACATCGCGCCATCGGCGGTCAGCACGCTCTCAGTAGCCCGTTCGATGGTCATCAGCCGGGCTTCGGCCGCCTTGAGCTCCTCCTCCGAGTGCGTCGGCGGCGGAAAGATGTCGATGCTGGGCGGGTAGCGCTCCGGGCTCTGCGCGGCGCGGTCGGCCGCGTCGAAGGCGTGCTGCACTTCCGGGAAGTGCAGGCACAGGTCGCCCATCATGTTCAGGTATTGCGAGCCTTCGCCGGGAAACAGAAACGCGACCTTGCCGCCGGCCGTCAGCGGCTCGCTGAAGTAAAAGATCCCGCGGGCATCCTTGATCAGGGCCACCTGCTCGTCGCGAATGCGCGGCGCGGTGCGATCCAGCCGCTCCGCAAGATCGTCGATCGACGAGGCCACGACCGCCAGGCGGTGCGCCTGGCCGGTCATCTGCGCGTTCAGCGTGCCGGCCACGTCGCGCAGCGGCACCCCGCGGACCGCGCGGCAATAATCGCGGATGCGCTCACAGGCGTCGGCCAGCGCCGCGCGCGTAGCGCCCTCCAGCAGGCAAAGCTCCTGCGGCCAGTTTCGATACAGGCTCGGCCGCTGGCGCGGGTCGTCCCGCGTGTATTCCTCGAGAATCAGGTGCGCATTGATCCCGCCGAAGCCGAACGCGTCCACCGCCGCACGTCGCGGCGTATCTGTATCGCCGTGCACCCACGGGCGCGGCTCGGTATTGGCGTAGAAGCGGCTGTCGGGAGCGCGCAGCATCTCGTGCGGCTCTTCGCAGTTCAACGTCGGCGGCAGCGTGCGGTGATACAGCGCCAGGGTGGTCTTGATGAGCGAGGCGGCCCCCGCCGCCGGCATGGCATGCCCGATCATGCTCTTGACCGAACCGAGCGCCACCTGCGGATACTCGCGATCACGCGGGCCGAACACGGCCCGCAGCGTGTTCAGTTCGGTATCGTCGCCGGCGGTTGTGCCGGTCCCGTGCCCTTCGAGCAGCGCGATCGTTTTCGGGTCGATGTCGGCCATCTCGTAGGCCCGTTGCACCGCGAGGACTTCGCCCTCCAGCCGCGGGGCGGTGACGCCCAGGGCGCGGCCGTCGCTAGCCGTGCCGACGCCCTTGATGACCGCGTAGATGCGGTCGCCGTCGCGCTCGGCGTCCTCGAGTCGCTTGATCACCAGAATGCCGACGCCCTCGCCGGACAACACGCCGTCGGCCTTGGCCGAGAACGGCCGGCACACCCCCGTCGGCGAGAGCGCCCCCAAGGCGCTGAACACCTGAAGGAACGGGACATTCGTGAAAATGTGAATTCCGCCGACCAGGGCGAAATCGCACGAGCCGATCAGCAGATGCTGAATAGCCAGCTCGCAGGAGATCAGCGATGAGGCGCAGGCCGCGTCGACGGTGTAGTTCGGCCCCATGAAGTCGAGCCGGTTCGTGACCCGTCCGGTGGTCACGTTCGGGATGATCCCAGGGGCCGTGTCGGGCCCGAATCCCGCCAGGTGCGTGTGCAGCTCCTCGATGACGTGCTTGAGCTCCGCCGGGTTCATGTCCGGCCGCAGCGCCCGGATGATCTGGAGTGTCTGCTCGGTGATCATGCCGCGCTGCACGAGATTGCTCAGCCCGGCTCCCAGGTAGTTGCCCCGGCCGAGAATGATCTCGCAGCGCTTGCCGTCGAGCTTCTTGTCGAGGTAACCGGCGTCAGCCATCGCCTCGTACACGGCGCGCAGCACGAGGAACTGATCGGGTTCGGCGCCTTCGATCGCCCGCGGCATGGTGCCGTGCTTCATCGGGTTGAACGAGAACGTCTCGCCCAGGTAGCCGCCCAGCTTGCAGTAGACCTTGCCGCTGCGGGGGTCGGGGTCGTAGTAGAGGTCCGGGTCCCAGCGCAGCCGCGGAACCTCGCGAATCGCGTTGTACTTGTCCAGGATGTTCTGCCAGAACTGCGGCAGGTCGCGCGCTGCGGGATAGCTGCACGCCATCCCCACGATGGCAATGTCGCCCCGCAACTGGACCGGTTGCCAGCGCTTCTGGCTGTCGCGCGTGACGCTCATCCCGCGCCTCCAGCCGGTGCGACGCGCGTACCGGCCAGCCGGTTCAGAGCCTTGCTGCACGCGAACTGCATGTCCTCCAGGAAGCCCGCCACCGCTCCGCTGGCATCCAGGAACAGCACGTCGATGCGCACTTCCGGCGGCGCCGCTGTCACGACGCGCATCTCGCAGCGAATGTCGCCCTTCATCTGCGGGGCCAGCCGCCAATAGCGCCCAAAACGGGCCGGCAGCGGCGTCATGTCGTGGCAGGCCCGCAGCCAGAGGATCAGCATCTGCAAACTGCCGTCAACCACGACCGGGTCCATCAGCCAGGCGCCCTGCGGAGCCCGCGCCAGGCACCGCTGCGGCGACGACGGCGAGAGCCGCGCGATCATGCCGTTGGCGCCGAATTCCTGCACCTCCTCGATGCAGGCGAACAACGGCCCGTGGAACAGCCAGCGTTCGTACGACTCGTCGATCGACAGCGGATAGGCGCGCGGCGACTCGATCTTCAGGCGCTTCAGAGGCGGTATCGGCGTCGGACCGCGGCGCAGCTCGGCGGTGGCGGTGTAGTGCATCCGCGGGCGCGCCCCGCCCAGCAGCTCGACCCGCAGGTCCACGAACATGCCGTCGCCGCTGCGCGGCCGCGGCGTCGCCACGACCCGCAACACGCCCTTGCCATGCTCCAGCACAATGCCGTTCAGCACGCGCAGCTCGACCAGGCTGGTCAGCGAGTATTCCGGCCACCCGGCCGCCGCCACCTCCGCGAGCAGCTCGGCGACCATCGCCATCGGCATTACCGGCTTGCCGTCGAGCTTGTGGTCATCGAGGTACAGGTCTTCCGTGACCTCCAGATCGCGGTGCAGTTCGATCGAGCCGTCGCTGTTGCGCGAGAGCTGCGCCCCGCCGATCAGCAGCGGACAGGTTACCTTGCCGTTGTCGGCGGCGGGCTCGGGACCGGCCTGCGGTTCGTCGCGCCCGTGCCGAAGCGGCCCGCCGAAGATCACCTCCACCTCATCCTTGCGGCCGACGAGCAGCTCCTCCGCCATCGCCGCACACCCGCCGCGGCGCGAGACCATCTGCACGCCGGCGGCGGCGAATTGCGCCGCCAGCTCCGGCGAGACCATTCCGCTGTGGCCGGCGGCCTCCCAGGGTCCCCAGTTCAGCGCCGCGACGCGCGCATTCCAGCGGACGTTCAGCCAGCGGGCGAGCTTGTTGAGCACCTCGTTGGCGGCCGAATAGTCGGCCTGGCCGCGATTGCCGTAGCGGGCCGAAACCGACGAGAACAGATACAGGAACTTCAGGCTGTCCTGCCGAAGCCTGCTGACGAGTGTGAATACGCCGTCCAGCTTGGGGCTGACCACCCGCTCGAATGACTCGAGCGTCTTGTCGCGCAGGAACTTGTCCTCCGTCACCCCGGCGCCGTGCAGCACCCCGTCGATCCGGCCGAATTTCGCATACAGATCGTCCAGCAACGCGCCGAAACGGACGCCGTCGGCCACGTCGACGCTGAAGTAGTGTACGGTAGCACCCGCGGCGCGCATCGCGGCGACGTTCTGACGCATCTCGCGATCGGCCATCAGCCGACGGTATACGCTCTCGACCGCCGCCGGAGTCGCTTTATGGCCGGTGGCGCTGATCTTCCGCATCAACGCGGCCTTGATATCGCGCGGCAGCACCAGCGGCGCGGTTTCGGCCTCCTCACTCTCCGGCGGCAGAGGCGAGCGCCCCACCAGCAGCAGCACCGGCTTGAAGCGCTGGGCGAGGTCGACGGCGATGTCAGCGGTGATGCCGCGCGCGCCGCCGGTCATCAGAATCACCGCGCCGGGATCCAACTTGAGCTGGGCGGGACGGCCTTCCACCGGCGCGGCCGCCGGCAGCAGGCGGACGCGCCGCCCGCCGACGTAGCCAACCTCGACCAGCGGGTCGTTCGAGCCCAGCTCGCTCCAGAGAGTTGCGGCGATCAGCTCAGCCGGCGCACTGAAGCCGAAGTCCACTACGCGACACTGCACATCTTCCCACTCGCGCGCCAGCGCTTTGACGAACCCGCACACGCCGCCGTGCACCGGGTCGAGCCGTTCGGCGTCCGCGGGATCGACGCCGAAGCTGCCCCCCATGCGGGTGCCGACCAGCAGGCGGCCGCCGGCCTCGCGCAGGTCCGTCTCCAATGCCTGGGCCAGGTGAAACAGCCCGTGCAGCTCGCGGTTCAGCGCCGGTCGCCAGCCGGCCGGCTCGGCACCGTGCGGCTCGGGCGCGGCTGCCAGCGGCGGAAGATAGACCAGAGCCGCGGGCCGGCCGACGCGTTTGCGCACGTCGTCCAGCGCAGCGCGGGCGGCGGCAGCGTCCGACAGATCGACCGTCGTGCTATCCAGCAGCGCGTGAGCGATGCCGTGCTGCTTGAGCGTTGCCGCCAGCCGCGCCGCGATGCCGGCGCCGTCATCTACGATCAGTACGGCCCCGGGCGGCGGGCTGGCCGCCGTCCCGGAGCGCGGAGTGTCCACTATCTGCAAGGTCAGACGCGCAACCCGTTCGAACGAGGATTGCGGCTCGGCTGCTGGGGTTGCCTCAGCTTTAGTGCCGGCCGCTCCCGATTTTCCCGAGGAGCCGCTCCGTTCGACAATCCAGGCGACAATCGCCTTGAGCGTCTTGAGCTTGGACAACTCCTCGATCTGGCCGTCGCCCTGCTTGGCTTCCGGCAGCGTCCCGTTCTTCTGGAGCGTGCCGATGATCTCGATTCGCTTGATCGAGTCGATGCCCAGGTCGGCTTCGAGATCGAGCTCGGGATCGAGCATCTCGGGCGGGTAACCGGTGCGGTCGCTGACGACCGCCACCAGGCTCCGGGTCAGCCCCTCGGCGTCCAGCCCGGCTGACGCCGCGCTGCTCGACGCCGCGGGCGCCGGGGCGGAAACC
>CAYOHG010000221.1:4816-5966 GCA_964403685.1 uncultured Planctomycetales bacterium | reverse complement strand
TCGACCGACGATTTCATCGGCTCCGACGCGGCCACCGCGCAGCGCTTCTGCTGGCTGGGCACGTACCGCGGCGGTGGCGGCGACAACGAGGCGATGGTCCCGGCACGCGGCACGGTCTACCCCTACGCCGGCCAGCAGACCGACGTCTACAAGTGCCCCGAGGACGCGATTTTGGCCTCCGCCGAGCGCAACGACGGAGACCGCGTCAAGCCGCTGTACAGCTACACCGCGCCGTCGATGCTCAGCGGCGCCCCGCTGGAGCTGCTGAAACGCACGCGCTGGAACCCGACCCCTGGCACGAACTTCAACTGGTACGAGAATTACCGCAACGGAAAGACGTTCGGCATCTCACCGCCGTGGATGATCGTCGAAGAGGACGAAGCCTATTACCTGGCCTACGTCACCGACAGCGCCTGGTCCAACGCGGACATGATCAGCGATCGTCACAGCGGCCGCGGCTCGGTAGCGCGGATCGACGGCAGCGTCGAGAGCACGAAATTCCAGCGCACGCCGCACTTCGATTCCTGGAAGGTGTACTACGAGCTTCAGGACGGCCGGGTGCTGAATGCCGGCCCGTGGGGCGATGACATCACGTTCGGGTACATCGGGCGGCGTCCGAACCGCTCCGAGGTGCCGATTCAGTAGCAATCGGCCGCCGGCCGGCACATTTTAGAAACGAAAATCCGCGTCGGAGAAGCCCGGGTTGAGCTTCACGTCCGTGAATTCATAGGAACCGAGCAGCGATTTGCCATCACGGTCGGCGTACGAATAGAGCGCCGTCGGAATCAGCCATTCCTGGTCGAAGTGAATCACCAGCTTGGCGTCGGGATAGGTGTCGTTCCTGGGGTCGTACGGCAGGTGCCGCACAAACACCAGCGTCGGGCGGCCGTCGATCGCGCCGACGCTGTCATACCGAAAGTCGAGCACGCCATTGCGGGCGGCCAGCGTGTTGTAGCGCACCAGCAGGTCGAGCAGCTCGCGGAAGCCGAACTCGTCAATCGTGCGGCGGCTGCTGGCGCGGGCTTCGCTGCCGTCGATGGGCATCATGATCTCGGAGACGAACAGCCGGGCGATCGCCCCGTTGGGTTCGACCTTGGCGGTCTTGCGGCCGTGCTTGTCGACAAACTCGGGTTTGTCGATGAACAGCACG
>CAYOHG010000221.1:0-4806 GCA_964403685.1 uncultured Planctomycetales bacterium | reverse complement strand
GGCGTTGCGCTCCCAGATCATGAAAACCGACTGGGGGTCGACCCGGTAGCGGACGCGAATGGCCTCCTGCGGGCGGAGCTTGCCGTTGATGCGCTCCTGCTTGGTGAACAGGCAGGCGTAGTCGCGGACGTCGCGCTCGTAGCGCACGATGGCCTGCTGCACAACGGCCTGCGGATCGCGGGTGGCGAGGTCGAGCAGCGCCGTGGGGGTCATGGCGGGCGCCATCGAGACCGCCGCGGCGGGCATCACCGCCGCCAGCGAGCCGCCGGATTTGCCCTTGGTCGAGTCGGGCTTTCTGGGAGCATGATCATCCGTGAGGGCGAAGGCGGCGACCGCCGCCAAACCCAGCCCCGAAACGAGTGCCGCGCGCGAGAATCTGTACAAGCGGGTACTCCGATGCATGGTTGGCAGGCACAGAGGCGGCTCCATCCGCCTTCTGCCGTATCGGGTGCTGCTGCGGTCGGACTTCACCGGCACGTCCGCGAACCGCGCCAAGTCGTGGGCGAGCCGGCCGCAATGCCTCCGGGCGGCATTCTATGGACTTATATGCTTGTCGGCAAGCTCAAGATGCGGGTCGCGGGCACCCTCCCGGTACCGGTAACTTATCCGCCGGAAAACTCACCAAGACTGGCGGACCAGCCGGCGAGGGCTTTTTCGAACGCACTGCGATCGGCCGCAAACTCCATCGTGTGCTGAGCATTCTCCAGAATCTGGATCGCCACATTGGCCCCGAAGGTTTTCTTCAGCCAATCGCGCGTCCGCTCAGTATGCGCGATCCGGTCGTCGCCGGCCAGCAGCGCCGTGACCCGCGCCGGCAGGTCGCCGCGGCGCAGCCCGCGATTCCAGCCATCCAGCCGCCGGGATGCCAGCATGAAGCGGGCGGTCACGTGCTCGAGCTTGCGCGTGTCGGCGGCAATGAACGCCTGGCCGGCCGGATTGTCGGTGAACAGGGCCGGATCCTGAAGCGGGATCGGCAACATCCGCAGCGGCGCACCGCGCAGCAGCGCCCAGGCCACCGACAGCCGGCCGCCCACGCCGATGTCAACGCGCGGGAACAGCCCCGGGCCGATCAGCAGCGCGCAATCCACGAGCGTCGCCCGGCGTGCCGCCCAGGCCAGCCCGAGTTTCGCGCCCCAGCTCACCAGAACGAGCGCGATACGCGAGATTCCGAAGCGCTGCCGCGCCCAGGCGCAAAGCTCGTCCAGATCATCGAGCCAGCGCTGCGCACTGGGCGTATCCCCGCGCTGCGCAGCGTTCATTCCGCTGCCGCGTCGATCAGGCAGCACCACAACACGATCATCACCCGCCAGGCGTGAGGCCGACCACTCGTACCACCCGCCGTGCGACTGAATGCCGTGCAGGTAAAGCACCAGCCGCTTCGCGGGCCGGCCGGGCGCGGCCCAAACGCGGCCGCGGGCCGCGTAGCCATCGCTGTACGTCCAGGCTTCGAGGATCGCGTACGACCGCGGCGGAAACATGCGTCCGCCCCGTGGCTAGAGTTCGCTCTGGTCGAGGATGCGGCAGTTCTTGGCGGCCAGCACCGTCGCCGCCTGCTGAAGATTGTCCACCTGGATCGCGACGCAGGACTCGTTGTCATCGCCGGGCAGCAGCGGGTAAATGTAATTGATGTTGATCTCGCCGGTAATCAGCGCCTCACAGACCTTCATGATGCCGCGCTTACCCGCCGGCAGCACCACCACCAGCACGTCGGTCTCGGTCGTCGCGAAGCCGGAGTCGGAGAGCATCTCGTGGGCCGCGTCCGGATCATCCACCAGCAGGCGCACGATCGCGCAATCCACCGAGCCTTCGACCGAAATGGCCCGGATGCGAACCTCGGCGGTGTCAAACAGCCGCGTCAGCCGCAGAAGCTGCCCCAGGCGGTTTTCCAGAAACACCGAAATCTGCCGGCAGAACGGGAATTCGCGTCCGTGGGCCGTGCTGAGTGGTTCGAGCGACATGAAACCTGTGCCGAGTGTAATCCGATCGTCATCCGGTTCGCGCGGCTAGCGTAGCCGCGCGCCCGGCGGCTGTACAGGCGATCGCGCCGCCGACGCCCGCTCCGGCAAGACGCGCGTACAATCCGCGGCGCGCATTGCTGGAGCGCCGTTGCGATGATTGAGTTCGCGCACCCGGCCCTGCTGTTCGGCACGGCGGCACTGGCCCTGCCGCTGCTGATTCACTGGCTGCTGAGGCCCAGGCCGCGGCGCGTGCAATTCCCTGCCTGGACACTGCTGGCCCCGCGGCTGGCCAGCGGACAGCGCGCCCAACGGCTTCGCAACCGTCGGTTGCTTGCCGCGCGTGGCACGCTGCTGGCGGCGGCGGCGCTGCTGCTCGCCGGACCGCGCTGCCGCTCCTCCGGGCCCGACACCGCACTCTCGGCCGCCGGCGTGATCCTCGTAGACGATTCGTGGAGCGTGCATTACCGCGGCGACGACGGCCGTTCGCTGCTGGAGCAGTCCATTGCCGCCGTGAAGTCGTTCCTTCGCGACCCCCGCCGCGCCGGGCAAACGCCGTATGGGCTGCTCTGGACGGATCCGCTGCGCGCTGGGCTTCCGCTTCAGGCGGACCGCGCCGAACTCGCCGCTGCGCTCGACGGCTACACGCCACGCGCCCACGCCGCCACGCTGTCGGCGGCGTTGAGCCGCGCCGTCAGGCTGCTGGGCGAGGCGGAAGTGTCGCCGCGCGAGATACTGATCTTCAGCGACGGGCTGGCACACGCCTGGCGCGACCTGGGTAACGACGCCCCACCCGACTGGCGCGACCTGCGCGTGCGGGTCGCGACGGTTGCCACGCCGATCCGCACCAATCTGGCCCTGCTCGGAGTATCCCTGCCGAGCGTCATACCCGAGAACACATCCTGGACGCTCAGCGCTACGATCCGCGCCGAGCGGCTCGGCACGCGCGCGACGCTGCGCATCGAGCACGCCGGTGAGACGCTGGCGCGCAGCCCGCCGCTCGACCTGCCGGCGGACGCTGAGCAAAGCGTCACCGTTTCGCTTCCCCCGCTGCCCCGTGGCCTGTACGGCCTGACCGCGCGGCTGGAGCCGAGCGACCGAATGGTGGATGACCAGGTGCGCTATGTCGCCTGCGAAATCGTGCCGCGCCCGCATGTCTGGCTGGTGGTCGAGAGCGCCGCCGCCATCGAAACGGATCGCTCGACTCGACTACTGGCCAACCTGCTCGCGCCGGCCGGACTGCCTGATACACAACAACGCCTGGTCTTGCAGCGTATTTCCGCGGACGACGAAGCGTCCTGGCCCGATCCCGCGAGTGACCCGCCGGCGCTCGTCGTGGTAATGAGCGGCGTCGCGCTGATCGAACCGATCGCCGAGCGGCTGCGCAACACGGTCGCGAGCGGGGCTACCGCCCTGTTGGTTCCATCGTCCGCGCGCGGCGGGCCGGATTGGCCGGGTTTGCGGCGCTACCTTTCAGACGCAGCTCCCAGCGTCGAGCGACCGGCGAATCCGATGGAAATGCGCTGGTCGGCGGGCTGGTCTGGGCCGGATGCGCGTCGCGGCCTGGCGGAATTCGAGCGATGTGCGGTGCGCCAACGCGTCTTGTGGCACACGGACAGTGCGGCCGCGACCAGCGAGGCGGTTTTTGCCGATGGCGCACCGGCGCTGCTTTCGATCCGCATCGGGCGGGGCACACTTCTTGCTCTCGCTACTTCGCCCGATCCCTCGTGGAGCGATCTCGGCACGCGCGCCGCCGGATTGCTCTCGCTGATGCACGAACTGATCGAGCGCGCCCGGCCGGAGCAGACGCGCGCCGCCAACGCGACCGTCGGGCAGCCAATGCGACAGGCGTTCGCCGGCCTGGACGCAGTCACCCAGGTGCGTGTCGTACCGCTGGAGGCCGCCGCCGCGACCCCGCGCGATATTCGACTGGAGGCGGGCCGGCCGCCGGCAGGCTGGCCGGGGGATCAGGCCGGACTATACCGCGTCGACGCAGCCGGGCGTGCGGCCGTTGCGCTCTACGCGATGAACTGGCCTGCCGAGGAATCCGATTCGACGCCGATCAGTACCGATGAAGTCGCTCGTCGATGCGGTCTCGCATCGGTCGAAACGCTCGTGATCGAGCCGGCAGACACGGCCCGCGCGCCGCGGGCGTCGCCGCTCTGGCCTTCGCTGACGCTCGCGCAAATACTGTCGGCGGTCCTGCTGGCGGCCTTGGCGGCGGAGTCGCTGCTTTCGCGCCGCCGGCCGGACGCCGGACACTTCACGGCTTCAGCCAGCCCCCAGCCGCCGGGTCGGCAGTGAATCGCGCCACTCCCGACGCGGTGCGTGGCGCCGGGGCGGCGATTGTCGCACCCGCGGCGAAGTCCTATAGTTCGCAACGTGAACTGCGGACTCGCGGCAGCCCGATTCAGACGGATGATTCACCGGCTCTCCCGGCCCAGCGGGCTCGTGGCGCTAGGCTGGGTGGCGTTCGTGCTGCTATCCGGCTGCCAGGCGCCGCCGGCGCCGAGCGGCCCGACCGAGTCGTTCGTTCGATTGGTGGATCGCGATGCTTTTCTGGACTACGCGTTGACCGTGCTGCGCGAGCATGACCTTCAGCCGCGACGCGTCGACCGCGACACGGGCCTGGCGGTCACCCGACCTGCCACTAGCGCTCAGTGGTTCGAGTTCTGGCGCGGCGACGCGCGCGGCCCGTATGAACTGGCCGAATCCAGCATGCATACGACGCAGCGTGTCGTAACGCTGCGCGTGACGCCGGCAGAGCCGTCTACCCAGCCGACGGCCGACAGCGCGGCGGCCGGGTCCGCCCCGAGCACGGCCACCTACCGCATCTCCGTGCAGGTGGACA
>CAYOHG010000220.1:0-5971 GCA_964403685.1 uncultured Planctomycetales bacterium | reverse complement strand
CAATCACCGCGATGATGCGCGGCATGAAACGCACGGCCACGGGTGCTTTGAGCCTCGATTTCCTGGGACGCATCAGGGCGATTCCTCCGGAAACTGCGGCGTCAACTCCAGTCGCTGTGGATCGTAACCCTTCTCGGGCAATCGCTGGAGAATCCGGTCGTAGGTCTCCGCATCCAGCGTCGGCGTCCGGCTCAAGATCCACAAAAAGGTGCGACTCGGATCACCCACCACGGCGTACTGGTAATTCTCATCCAGGTCGATGATCCAGTAGGGGGCGCCGAACGGATAGAAGAAATAGACGGTGAGCTTTGCGTTGGTGCTCGGGTCCGCGACCTCCGCGAAGCCCTCGATCGCGCTTTTCACGGTCACTCCGTCGGAATCGCGGCAGGTGTTAAAGACGCGCACCGTACCATCGTCGCGCAGCGTGTACTCCGCCGTGACCGCCGAACAGTCGCGCTGGAAGTTGTTCGGGTACTTGGCGATTTCGTACCACGTGCCCATGTAGCGCTGCACATCGACCTGATCGACGGTGATCAGCGGGTCGGTGCCGCCTTCCAGGAATGGGCCGCAGCCCGGAAGCGCCGTGACGAAGGGGACAAGCACGATCGCGACTTGGCACATTCTCATAGTTTCAGTGCGGGGCACCATTAATGTTCTCCATGCGATGGGTCCTCGACAAAACAGCGCCTCGGTGCGACTCACACGATCCACACCCGGGGGGCATCAGCGGCGGCGTACCGGAATCTGCAACTCCGACCACTTGTCCCGGGACGGCGCTTCGGGTCCGTTGTAGAACAGAGCCCGTGGTTCGCCGGCAGCTTCCCACTCGGGTTGTTGCGACAGCCAGGCGCGCAACTGGGCGATGCCGTTGTTCACTCGATTCATCTTGTACGGTCCGCGCATTCCGATAGCAACGACAGTCAGCGGCGGGATGTCTTCGATGAGAACGCGCTCGTCTTTGGGATCGATGCCTGCCGCGCCGAGTTGCGGGGTTCGATAGACGAACGACATCGTCCACGAACTCGGTTTCTCCGCCCCTTCGGTCGCAAGCCCCTCGTAATTCATCTCGACCGGTGATGTCATCGCGATCTCACGCCGCTTGATGTGGTTGAAAAGGGGGAAGAACGCAACGTTCATGCCCCAATCCGGCGTCATCGTGCCGCCGTTTCCCGCCCGGCGAACCAGCGGGTAGCGCTTCAGCTCGATCGCGCCCGGCGGCGTCGGAGTCGGGTAACCCTCCGGCAGCGGCGTCGAAATGCGGCAATCGCCGCTGCGGAATTCACCATCTACGATATCGGTAACCACCTCGTTATCGCCGCCCACCCGAGTGACCGCAGCTTGGCGGGCAGTGGTACGCTCCATCCAACCGCCGGATGAACTCTCGGCCGTAAGATCGGAAGGCTCGGCTGGAAACTCTGCTTGCGGCGCAGGGCGGTGCAGACCGCACCCCACAACCATAAATCCGATGGTTCCGAACAGTATCACAGACAGCAGCACGATGCCCGATATGACGACGGTCTTCATGGAACGCTCTTCATCATCGTTGCGCAGATAAGCGTAGCCCGCATTCGTGCTCGACAGACATTCGGGACCGGTCAACCCGCTTCTCGGGCCGCATAAGTTATGTTAATGCACACGCGTCGTCAGCGTATCCTGCTCAGCGGCCGATTTCCGCGCCGCCAACTCCCGTGCTTCCATCCTGCCGATGGCAAGAACGATGGGTGTAATGATCGACATTACAACTAAACCCAGAATGAAGATTGGCCAGTTCGTCATGCGCGATCCCTTTTTCCTGCGAGCAGCAGGGCTCCGAGCAAGAGGATCGATGGTACCCACAAACCCACGAGCTGTCCTTGTTATTTGTGACCGGAAAACCAGAGGCCCACTGACGCGAGAAAAGAGATAAAAGCCGCCAATAAGAACAGGAGCTTCATTCGCGGTATCGACAAGGTCGCGTTCATCGTAGGGTCCCTTGTCTTCAGCCGCCAAATTCTAGACTTGCCTGATCGGATCAGAGCGGCCGGCACTCGTCGTTTCGTCACGGTCGCATTCCCCGGGGACCCCCGCCATTGCTCTGGCGGGAGTCCCACATGGGTCGGCCGTTGTTACGCCATTGCGGATTCCACGTTCCAGCGTTTCTGGATGCCCTTCAGCGCGAGCGCCTGGTACACAGCGGACACGCCCACCAGCGTGTAAACGACCTTGGCCAGGACCGAGCCAGCACCAAACAGCGTGGCGACCAGATCGAAATTCGCGATTCCGATCAGACCCCAGTTCAGTCCGCCAACGACGAGCAGCACTGCTGCGACAACATCAATCGCTTTCATCTCTGTGTCTCCTACTTTGACTGTATCTCGGTTCGACTTAGCTACCGCCGGGCATTCCAGCGATTGCCACAGATTCCTTCATTCAACGCCGCAAGCAGGGCCCGCTGGCGGCAGTGTTCATAGGACGACGGTGATTACCGGGCCGCCGTCATCTGCATCACTTCGCGCTCAGCCGCAAGCACATCATCGAAGGCATGACGCACGGCCCACGCTCGATCGCTCGCACCGTGCGACTGCCGGGCTTCGCGCAGGCCACGCTCGAGGCGGGCCCGCGATCTTGTGTCCATCTGCTCGCCAGCCAGTTCCAGAACAGTCGCCGCCGCGACTTCGTACACGGCCGCGCAGGCTTCCACGTTTCCGGCGTTGAACAGCGGCACACCGCGTTCAATCGCCAGGCGAATGCTGCGCCCAACATCGCCATTCGCAGCGCCGAGCTTTACATCCGGCGGCAGAAGCACTGCATCGATGACGTGAATGATGCCATTGGTCGCTGGCACATCGGTCTTGATAACCTTGGCGTCGTTCACCTTCACGCCGCTCGATGCGTCAATCTTCACACTCTGACCCTGAACTGTCTTGGCCTCCTTCAGCTTCACAACGTCGGCCGCCATCACCTTGCCCGAAACGACGTGGTACGTCAGGATTGAAGCCAGCTTGGCCTTGTCCTTTAGCAAGCCATCCAGCGTCTCCTTTGGCAGCTTGGCGAACGCCTCGTCCGTCGGCGCGAACACGGTGAACGGCCCGGCGCTGCGGAGCGTGTCCGCCAAACCCGCCGCCTCGATCGCCGTGAGCAGCGTCTTAAACGAGCCGGCGGACCGGGCCGCTTCGATTATGTCATTCTTGGGCATGATCACGGCGTCGATCACGTGGATTACGCCGTTGCTGGCCGCGATGTCCGTCTTCACGACGTTCGCGTTCTCGACCCGCACGCCTTCCGAGGCGTCGATCTGAACCGACTGGCCCAGTGCGGTCTTCGCCATCTTCAGCTTGACGACGTCGGCCGCCATTACTTTGCCGGGAACCACGTGGAAAAGCAGCACGCTCTTCAGGGCGTCCGGGTTCTTCAGCAGCGACTCCAGGGCGCCTTCGGGCAGCTTGGCGAACGCTTCATCGGTCGGCCCGAACACCGTGAAGGGTCCGGGACTGCTGAGCGTCTCCACCAGGCCAGCCGCTTCGACTGCCTTTACCAGCGTCTTGAACTGGCCGGCGGCGACTGCCGTCTGAACAATGTTCTTCGAGTCGCCCTTCTCCTGAGCGAATGCCGGTGATCCGACAGACGCCAAGGCTGCGACTCCGGCTACGAGTTGTCCAATCCTCACGTGCATTCTCATTTCAAAGCTCCTCAGGCATTCCAACAACTTGGCCCGTCGCGCGTCGCGAACGCTCGCTCCTGCGCTACGGCCGGTTCTTCATCAGTGACAGTGCCTCGGCCCGTGCGGCCGCGTCGTCGCGATACAGGCCCCGAACTGCAAGCGTTGTTGTCAGGGCACTAGGCTTGCACGCGCCGCGAATCCGCATGCACAGGTGCTCGGCTTCCAGTACCACGCAGACCCCGCGGGGCGACAGATGTTCGTGCAGGGCTTCGGCAACCTGCTCAGTCAGCCGCTCCTGGAGCTGCGGTCGCCGTGCAAGCACATCGACGGTTCGCGCCAGCTTGGAGAGCCCGACGACTTGGCCGTTCGCGGGTAGATAGGCGACGTGCGCCTTGCCGAAAAAGGGCAGCAAGTGATGTTCGCACGTACTGCTGAAGTCGATCCCGCTGACTACGACAAGTTGGTCGGACTCATGCTCAAATTTGGTTTGGAGGTGCCGACCGGCGTTGTCAGCCAAGCCGGCAAAGATGTCCCGGTACGCCCGCGCGACACGGCGGGGCGTTTCCCGCAGGCCGTCCCGATCCGGGTTCTCGCCGATCGCACAAAGAATCTCACGGATTGCCCGTTCGATTCGCGTAAGGTCGACCGTTGATTCAGGCGCGACCTGGATGGCGGACGGCCGTTCGAGGACGTTCTCGTTCATGGGGAGTCGCTTCGCGCCAGCACTCGACCCGTTTCCGCCCGCAAAGCAAACTCGGGCCATTGGTGCTCCCCGACGCTCCACGAAAACCGTTTTAACATCCACCTCGTTCATATCGTCCATGATAACACCGGAACTGGCGATGTCAAGGTTGACGTGAACGAATTTGCGGTATAATCTTCCACAACGTTCAAACGGAGAGGCTTGTGAAGCCGATAATATCGCCTCGGGAGCTCGCAGCCGCGATCGGCGTAAGCGAATCCTCGCTAAAACGCTGGGCGGACGATGGCGTAATCCAAGCCACGAAAACCGCCGGGGGCCATCGGCGAATCACGATTGGGGAGGCGATCCGCTTCGTTCGAGCCGTCCGCGCCCCCTTGCTTCGGCCCGACTTGCTCGGACTGAGCGACCTCTCACCCGTGGGGGATGAAGTTGTCTCCGCCGACCGACCTGCTGATCGCCTCTTCCGCTACTTGCGAGAGGGCAAGGCCCGCGAGGCTCGCGCGCTCGTCCTTTCCGCATACCTGGCGGGGCAAAGCGTTGCCGAGATTGCCGACGGACCGATCCGAGAGGCAATGGAGGAACTAGGAAAGCTCTGGCAGCACGACTCGGCAGGGGTTTACGTCGAACATCGCGCAACTGACATCTGCATCCAAGCCGTTGAGCAATTACGATTACTTGTCGAACCGCAGGGTGGTGGAGCGGTTGCAATCGGCGGCGGGCCACCCGGCGATCCATACCTGCTACCGCCAATGCTGGCTGCGGCGGCGCTTTCGGCTGACGGCTGGCAAGCGGTAAACCTCGGCCCTGATACGCCGTTCGACGCGTTGCTCGCGGCGGCCGAGCGACACGGGCCGCGCTTTGTTTGGATAAGCGTCAGTTCGATTCGCGACGGGCGGGAGATCGAGGATGGCATAGCCCAACTCACGGCGCGGTTGGCGGAGCGCGAAATCGCGCTAGTCCTCGGCGGACGAGCATTGAGCAACCTCGCGTTGCCGGCCAGCGCGGCGCCGCGCAGCGGCGCATCACTTTCCGATTTGGTCGCGATCGCGAATGAGGTGCGGGATTCGAAATGCGCGGGCATCGGCGATGAATCAACCACGCCGGCGGACCTCGCCGCGCGCCCCGAAGACTCCACGGTGGAAAAGGACTGAGCACGGTGAAACAAGACCGAAATAGGACACACATGCGAATAGGTAGGTCGATAGTACTGGCTTGGGCCGCACAACTCTTCGGTGCGGCTGCTCTCGCACATCAGCCGATCCTGAGCGACGGCTCAGCCGTCAACATCGAGCACGCCATTCCGCTTCAGGACGTGCAGATTTCGCGCGTCGTGTACCACGAGCTGACGACCGCCTCGTTGCAGATATGGTTGACGTTTGAAATCAGCGAGCCGCAGTCGCTCAAATTGCAGCTCGGCGTTCCATTGATTGCCAGGCTTGAGGGCTACCGCCCGGCGATGGCAATCATCGGTCCCGAATTGCCCGACGTCTCATTGCCATTTCCCCTGCCTGACGGCCTCGGCGGCACCGTGTTCGACAGCCGCAACACCTCGGAGCCTGAGTTCTTCGACGAGCTGACCTGCCCCCGGTTTATGTACCAGTTGCTATGAGAGTCGGACCACGTTTTCG
>CAYOHG010000219.1:0-5995 GCA_964403685.1 uncultured Planctomycetales bacterium | reverse complement strand
GTTGCGGGGCCGGTGCGCTTCGAGTTGAGCCGCACGGCGGATTTCTCGACGATCGACTCGGGGCTGACCTGTACCCAGGCGGACGCGCTTGTGCCGGTCAAGGCGCCGATCACCGGGCTGCGGCCGCGCGAAACGTACTTCTATCGCGCTACCGACGCCGCCGGCGAGACGGCGTCCGGCCGATTTCGCACGCCCGCGCCGGCCGGCCAGCGCCACGGGTTGCGCTTCGGCGTAAGCGGAGACGTGGACGGGCGGCTGCGGCCGTTTCCGGCGCTGGCGAATGTGCCGCAGCGCGAGCTGGATTTCTTCGTGCTGCTGGGCGACACGATCTTCGCGGACGATGAGTCCCACTTTGACGATGGACGCCCGGCGCGGAACACGCAGGAGTTCCGTCAGAAGCACGTGGAAGTGCTCGCACCGCGCTATGGTCTGGCGTACGCGGCGGACCTGCGGGCCTCGACGGCGCTGTTCGCGACGATCGACGATCACGAAGTTGCCGACAATTTCGCCGGCGCTGCGGCGACGAAGTCGGACCGGCGGTTCGAGAATGGCGCACGCCCTTCGATCAACCGCACGCTGCGTTTTGAAGCCGGTCTGCGCGCGTTTCAGGAATTCCACCCGCTGCGGGACGAATACTACGCGGCCGACGCGGACGCACGCTGTGCCGGGCAGCGGCGGTTATTCCGCGCGCGCCGCTTCGGGGATGACGCGGCGCTGTTTGTGCTGGACACCCGCAGCTTCCGGGATGCGCCGATACCAGGCGTCTTTGAGGTCGGCGACGACCCGTGGTTCAAGCGGGCCTTCGAGCCAGGCCGCACGCTTCTGGGACAAGAACAGCTCGAACAGCTCCGCGCCGGGCTGCGCGCCGCGCAGCGCGCGGGAATCACCTGGAAGTTCATCGGCATCCCCGAGCCGATTCAGAACCTCACGCCGGTCAGCGGCGAAGACCGCTATGAAGGCTACGCCGCTGAACGGACCGAGCTGCTTCAGTTCATCGAGCGCGAGCCGATTCAGAACGTGGTATTCATCTCGGCGGACGTGCACGGAACGCTGGTGAACAACCTGACCTACCAGACGCACCCGAACGGTCGCCATCATCGCGTCGCGGCCTGGGAGATCACAGCCGGGCCGATCGCATTCGCGCCGCCCTTTGGGCCGGAGGCCGTCCATCAGGCCCGCCAGCACGAGCGCTTCTGGGGCCAGGTGCTCGAGTGCCTGTATCGCCCGAAGGATCGCGACGACCGCGACGAGTTCCTGCGCTGGTTCATCGATCGCGCTCTGGGGCTGTGGCACCACGACCCGCTCGGGCTCGATCACTCGCCGATCCGCGCCCGGCGGACGCAGGGCGAATGGGTCGCGCTGCACACGTTCGGCTGGACCGAATTCGAGATCGACGCTGCCAGCCAGAAGCTGCGCGTGCGGGTCTGGGGCATCGAGTGGTACGATGCCGAGGAGTTACAGCGCTCGCCGATCCGCGTGCTTTGCCGTCGGCCGCAGGTGGTTACGGAGTTCGAGGTCGAGCCCGCGCGGCTGCGGACGCACGTGGCGAGCGAATGGCCGCGGGCGAATCGCAAATAGCCGAACGTGAGCGAATTTCCGCGCGCGACCGTCATCGCGCGGTTGCTCGATTCGGCCCGGCCTTGTCGGGCGAAGGCTGGGCTTTGCCGGCTGATAACACCAAAGGTTCGCAAGATGCTAACACGCCGCAGGCGCCGACCGTCACAATGGACGCTCGTCCATCGTCTCGGCGCGTCGTCGCGGTGGCGCCGCCGCGCGTACAGAGGAGGTGTGCTCATGCCCGCAGGTCTTCTCACGCTGGTGCTCTCGGGTTGCCTGCCGTTCGTACTCCCGCCCTCACGTGAGGCCGGCGGACCGATCGTCGAGGTGACGAACGCCAGTGCCGCGATGATCTCCGCCGCCTGGCCCGATTCCGACTACGCCGACCTGCAAAGCGACGGGCGCGTCCCGGCCGACCGCTTGCGCGTCGACGCTCTGGACCCTGCGGTACGCGGCGGGCCGACGGCGGCGTTGCTGAAGTTTGACGAACTCATCGGCGATGAAGCGGGCCAGGTTCCGCTTGGCGCGGTCGTGCACCAGGCGCTGCTGCGCCTGAGCACCAGCCGGCCGGGAGACGGCGCGGCGCTGCATCGAATGCGCCTGGACTGGGCCGCCGAGGCGACCTGGAACAGCTTCGATGATGGCATCCAGGCGGACGGCGTCGAGGCGGAAGCGCAGCCGGACCTGATCACGGACGCGGTCGGCGCGGGCGCCATCGAGCTGGATGTGACCGCTGGTGTGCAACGCTGGGCCGATGGCGTGGAGAATTACGGCTGGGTCTTCCTGCCCAGCGGACCGAACGGGTGGGATTTCTGGGGCGCCAGCGCTGCGGATGAACCGCAGCGACCGCGGCTGTTTGTGCTGTTCAGCGCGGGCGACGAACCCCTGTCGATTGCCAGCGGAGACGTGACCAGCGACAGCGTCGTGCTCTGGGCGCACGCCAGCGTGCCCGGCGACGTGATCTTCGAACTCAGTTTTGACGAATCGCTGGCGGAGACCTTCGCGACGATGGCTGTGCCTGTCAGTGATACGGCGGTGCCGGCGAAGCTGGACGTGCCGCTGCCCGCCGCTGATGCGCGCTACTACTACCGCGCCACGGATGCCGGCGGCGCAAGCCGCGTGGGCACGTTCCGCAGCGCCGCGGCGCCGGGCGCGCGGCGTGGCTTGCGTTTCGCAGTGACCGGCGATTGGCGCGGAGAGCTGAGCCCGTACCCGGCGATCACCAACGTCCCGCAGCGCGAGCTGGACTTATACGTCGCACTGGGTGATACGATTTACGCGGACGTCGCCTCGCCCGCGGTGCCCAAGGACCAGTGCGAAACGCTGGCGGACTTCCGCACGAAACACGCGGAGACGTACCTGGAGCGGTTCGGGCTGCGGTCCAACGCCGACTGCCGGGCCAGCACGGCCTGGTTCTCGATGATTGACGACCACGAAGTAACGAACGACTTCGCCGGCGGTGCGCCGCCGGGCAGCGACCCGCGCTTCGAGGACTACCCCGGCGACTACATCAACGAGACCGAGCTGTTTGCCCGCGGTTTGCAGGCGTTCCAGGAGTTTCACCCGATCCGCGACGAGTATTACGGCGACACCGGCGACGCGCGCACGGCCTTCAAACGCAAGCTCTTCCGCTTCCGTACCTTTGGCAACGACGCGGCCCTGATTCAGGCTGACGCGCGCTCCTTCCGCGACGAGGAGATCGCGGACGTGTTCGAAATCGGCGTCGAGCAGTGGTTCCAGGATGCCTTCGAGCCGGGCCGCACGATGCTGGGCGAGGCCCAGCTTCAGGACGTTCAGGACGCGCTGCTGGCGGCCGAAGCGCAGGGCGTCACGTGGAAGTTCGTGCTGATCCCCGAGCCGGTGCAGAACCTCGGGCCAATTCTGGGCGAAGACCGCTACGAGGGCTACGCCTGGGAGCGCACGCGCCTGCTGCAATTCATCGACGAGCACGACATCCGCAACGTCGTCTTCGTCGCCGCCGACATTCACTGCACCATCGTCAACAACCTCGCCTACCAGCTTGAGCCCGGCGGGGCGAGCATCCCGCTCGACGCGTGGGAAATCAGCACCGGAGCGGTGGCGTATTCGCCCCCGTTCGGCCCCGTGGTGATCGACTTGTTCGCGGAGGTCTTTCCGGGATTCGGGCCGCTCTTGCAGACCATCTACTACCGCCTGGACCGCGCTCAGCAGGATGCCCTGCTGACTCGCCTGATGGATGTGCTGCTGAACGCCTGGGACTATGACCCGATCGGTCTGGACGGTTCGGGCATCCCCGCGACACTGCTGGCGGGGCAATGGGTCTCGCTCAATACCTACGGCTGGAGCGAGTTCGAGATCGACGCCGACACGCAGCAGTTGCGGGTCACCACCTACGGCATCGACTGGTATGACGCCGACGAGCTGCTGGAGAACCCGCTGGACATTGTCGGCCGCACGCCGGAGGTGGTCAGCGAGTTTATCGTCGATGCGGTGGGGCGATAGTGCCGGGCGGGCCCGCACGGACGCGGCCGCGCAGCCGCCGGCGCCGGTTGCCGGCCGGTGCGATCAGGCCGGGCACGGTCAAACGCAGCGAATCAGGAAAAACGCTTGAACAGCATGCAGGCGTTGTGCCCGCCGAAGCCGAACGAATTGTTCAGCGCGATCTCGATGCGGCAGTCGCGCGCGTGCCTGGGCACATAATCAAGGTCGCACTGCGGATCGGGCTGATCGAGGTTGATGGTCGGCGGGGCGACGTTGTTGCGAATGGCCTGCACGCAGATGATGGCCTCGATCCCGCCGCTGGCGCCGAGCGTGTGCCCGATGGCGCCCTTGGTGCTGCTGACGGCCAGCCTGCTGGCGGCCGCTCCGAAGATGCTCTTGATGGCCTGGGTCTCGGCCACGTCGCCCAGCGGCGTGCTGGTGCCGTGGGCGTTGATGTAGTTCACCTGGTCGGGGTTGATGCCGGCGTCGCGCAGCGCCAGCGCCATGGCTCGGCCGGCCCCGGCCCCGACCGGATCAGGCTGCACCATGTCGCTTGCGTCGGCGGTCGCGCCGAAGCCGATCACCTCGCACAGGATCTCGGCCCCGCGCTGGCGCGCGTGTTCCAGATCCTCAAGCACGAGGATGCCCGCGCCCTCGCTGAGCACGAAGCCGTCGCGGTCCTTGTCGAACGGACGCGAGGCGCGCTCCGGCTCGTCATTGCGCTTGCTGAGCGCCTTCATCGCGGCGAACGCGGCCAGGCCCAGCGGCGACAAGGCCGTCTCGCTGCCGCCGCTGACGATCACGTCCGCCGTTCCGGCGCGAATGGCGTTGAAGGCGTCGCCCATCGCGTTGCCGGCTGACGCGCAGGCCGTCGCCACCGTGGTATTGACGCCCTGAAACCCGAATTCGATGGAGATGTGCCCGGAGACGGCGTTAGCCATCAGCTTGGGGATGGTGAACGCGGAGACGCGCTCGGGGCCCTTTTCCATCAGGCGGCGATGCTGTTCCTCGAGCTCGTGAATGCCGCCGATGCCCGTGCCGACGATCACCCCGATGCGCGTGGGGTCAATCCGTTCGATCGAGATGCCGGCCGACTGCACCGCCTCGCGGGCCGCGACGTACGCGACCTGAGCAAAACGGTCCATGCGCTTGTTCTGGCGGTGGTCCAGCATGCGCTCGGGAATGAACTCGGTGCATTCCCCGCCGAACTTCACATCAAACGGGCTGACGTCGAAGCGGCGGACGTGGTGGATTCCGGAGCGGCCGGAGACGAGTCCGTCCCAAAGGGCGGAGACGCCCATACCCAGCGGAGTGACCGCGCCAAAACCGGTTACGACGACACGACGTTGCGGCATTCGATCCACTCGCGTGCGGAGCGCGTGTCCGGGCTACTTGCTGTTCAAGTGGGCGGTGATGTAGTCGATAGCCTGGCCGACCGTCTGGATCTTCTCGGCCTCCTCGTCGGGGATGCTCAGCTCGAACTGCTCCTCGAACTCCATCACCAGTTCGACGGTGTCGAGCGAGTCGGCATTCAGGTCCTGGACAAACGAGGTTTCGCGCCGAACCTCGGCCTCGGGGACGCCCATCTGCTCGGCGACGATCTTGACCACTTTGGATTGGACTTCCGCGACTTCTGGCACTTGCCATACCTCCCAAGGGGGGAATTCGAGCCGGGCAACCGGCCCGCCGACGTATGAACGGCTACTTCCACCGGTCTGAAGGCCGCTTGCCGCGCCCCCAGACCTCATGCGGCCCCGTGGGTCCGCTCCTGGCCTTGTACCCCCGCCTGCACGACGCGTCGCACGCACGGCTTGCGGCGTGCCGGCAAATCCTAATCGCACCCCCAGCGCTTGCCAAGCCCCAAACGCCGCGCAGCCAGGCTGGCCGCGCCGCCCGGCAACGTCCGTTTCCGCGCCGCGCCGGGACAGCATCCGCGCCGGCTCAAGACCCCATGATCCGAACCGGGATTGCCCGGTGC
>CAYOHG010000218.1:0-6025 GCA_964403685.1 uncultured Planctomycetales bacterium | reverse complement strand
GCAATGTTCTCCTGCAGCTCCGCGTTCACACACCCGATCTCGCGCCGCGCCCGGGCGATCATCTCGTCGGCTTCGCGCTTGGCGTCGTCCTGGATGCGGCGGCGGACGACGTCGGCGTCGCGGCGGCCCTCATCGACGATTGCGGTGGCTTCCTTGCGAGCCTGATCGATCTGCTGCTGGTAGCGGGCCAGCAGCTTCTCAGCCTCCTCGCGCTCGTGTCGGGCGTTCTCCAGCGCCGTGCGAATCTGCCGTTCGCGCTCGTCGAGCGTCCGCAGCAGCGGGGGCCAGGCCTTGGCGCCCAGGATCCACACAACGATCCCGAAGATGATCAGTGTGATGATCGAGTTGCCTATGCCGCCTTCCCAGATGCCGGGCGCGTGTCCCCCTTCGCCACCGGCGGCCCAGACCGGCACGGCCAGCGCCAGGGCCGCCGATGCGGCCAGCCAGTACGACGTGCGGTGCAGCACGAGCCTCTCCTTGCCTTGCTCGGCCCGGCGGCGCCGCGCGCGGCGCAGCCGCCGGGTCCGCAGCCGAAGCCGCGGTTCGCTATTGAATGATGCAGACGATCAGCGCGAAGAACGCCGCACCTTCAATCATCGCTGCCGTCAGGATCATGGGGGTGAACATGGCGCCGGCGGCCTCCGGCTGCCGCGCGATGGACTCGACCGCGCTGCCGCCGATGCGGCCGATGCCGATGCCCGCGCCGATCAGCGCCAGGCCGGCGCCGATGCCCGCGCCCACGCCGCCCGGAACGGCGGGAACCGCGGCGGCTCCCTCCGCGGCCAGGGCCGCTTCGGCGCCGAACAGGCCGATCCCCACTACCGCCAGTGCCACCGCCAGAAGCGTACGCGCCTTGGTCATTCCGCAAGCCTTCCTTTCCAGTCGAAGCCGTCCGGTCGAGCGATTCGACCGGGCCCGTATTCCCGAAATTCCACTCGCCCCGTTTCCCGTCGAAGCCGATCGCCGGTGGAGTGGCGTGCTCCCCGAAGCCGTTGACGCCTGTGTCCTAGTGCGCCGACGCGGTCGCGCCGTGCCCTTGTCCGTCGCTGCTGTGCTCGTGCTCCTCGTGATCGTGGTGGATGTTCACCGACATGCCGATGAAGACGGCCGTCAGCAGCGTGAAAATGAACGCCTGGAGGAACGCGACCAGAAGTTCGAGGAAGTTGATCGCCACGCTGGCCAGGATCACGACTACGGCCACCGCCAGTCCGCCGGCTCCCGATACCTTGCCGACCGCCCCGACGAATCCCAGCAGCGCCGCCAGCACGATATGGCCAGCGATCATGTTGGCGAACAGACGCACCGACAGGGCCATCGTCTTGAACAGCAGGCCGGCGATCTCGAGGATGGCGATGAACCAGGCCATGTAGACCGGTCCCATGAAAAAGTGCTTGACGTACGCCATCCCGTGGAAGCGCAGCCCGTTGTACACCATCAGCACCAGCGTCAGAATCGCCAGCGCGGCCGTGACGTAGATATTCCCCGTCGACGTGCCGCCGACCTGGTGCTGGTGGAACCGGCCGAAGATCAGGTCGGCCAGCGCCGTCAGCGGCAGCATGCCGAGGATGTTGCAGGTCAGGATGTAGAAAAACGTCGTCCAGATATAAGGCAGGAAGCGCGCCGTGTACGAACCGAGATTCGGCTCGGCCACGTGCACGCGAATAGCGTCGCAGAGCGTCTCGACCGCGTTGCCGATGCCGCGCGGCACCAGCCGGCCGATCTCGTCGGAGCCGGCCCGCATGCGTACCGCCCGCGGAATCAGCCAGACGATCAGCGCCGCCGCGACGACCTGCATGATGATGTGGTTGCTGACCAGCGGGAACGAGAGCAGCCCTTCACCGACCTGCGCCCCGGGCAGGATGTGCTGCGCGACGTGCGACAGCACCTCGTCGATCTTGATCACGCCCTCGCCCAGCGGCAGCAGAGTCATGCGGACGCCCTCATCGTCGGCTTGCAGACCGTCAGCAGGACGGCCGTATCCAGCGCCAGCAGTATCGCCTGCGCCGCGGCGACCCAGAGCAGGAACGCCCGGCCCGCCATCGCCGGCGACAACCGCCACACTACCAGCGCCGCCGCGAACGTGATCGCGAACCGCGCGGTCAGGCCTTGGAAATAGCCGGATACGAAACGCTGCGGCGGACCTCCCAGCCCGCCGGCGGTGGGGACCGCGGCGACCAGTGCACCAAGCAGCGCGACCGCGACGGCGGCGGACAGCACCGCCGTACCACCGGCGAATCGTGCCGCCGGTGCCCAGGCCAGCAGCAGCAGCAGCGCCGCACCCAGTGAGCTGGTGCCGAGCATGCGCGCCAGCCGGCGAGTCTGCGGCTCAGTCGTCCCCTTGGGTTGGCCCACGCTCTGCCGACTCCTGCTCCCGCTGCGACAGCTCTAGCTGCCGACGGTTCAACTCGATGGCCTGGTGGATGAAGTTGTACATCCCGCCGATGCAACCCAGGACCGCACCGACAATCAAGCCGACCTTGCCCGTCCCGAACTGGTAGTCGACCCACCAGCCCAAAGCGAGGAACCCGATGATCCCACCGGCCAGTTCCATACCCAGGCCGGCGTAACCGGTGAGGTAGGTCGGCTTGCCAGCGAAATCAGGCCGGCGCTCGCGCCGCTCGGAATCCATCCCGGAGTTCCGTTGCCGCCCGCGCCCGTGCGACAGTTCCCGCTTCCTCCCGGCACGGAGCCGACGCTCGACCCGCACCGTCGCCTGCAAGCGGGGAGGCGATACTAGTGCGTTTGCAGAAAACAAGTCAAGGGCCGCGAGCCGGCACAGAGTATCGACGCCTCCCCCGGTCCAGGCGGTTGACGGCCGCCCAATCCGCCAGCAAAGTAACGTGGGGCGAAAATCGGCTCGCTGGGCATGCGCCGCCCCTGCGGCACCTACTCGTGGTCGTGGAATCGGCGACCGCGGTGCGGGATTGATCATCTCCGGACAGTGCCGCGCGTATCGCCGTCAACGGCGGGCCTCACACGCGACTGGTTCACCCTGTCTGAATCGCATATAGTCGGCCGGTCGGCGTCGGCTGCCGGCGGGGTCGGAGCACGTTGTCGGCCATCCCGAAACTCGCGGTCGCCGGACGGCTGCGCCGGCGACATTCACACTGAGGATACAGTCATGAGCCAAACGCGAATCGAGCGCGACTCGATGGGAGAGATGGAGGTTCCGGCCGGGGCGTACTATGGCGCCTCGACGCAGCGGGCCGTGCTGAACTTCCCGGTCAGCGGGTACCGATTCACGCGGCCGTTCATCCGCGCCATGGGGCTGATCAAGTTCGCCGCCGCTGAGGCCAACAAATCGCTCGGCAAGCTGGACGCGAAGGTGGCCGGTTGGATTCAGCAGGCTGCGCGCGAGGTCATCAAGGGCACGCTCGACGATCAATTCGTGGTGGACATCTTCCAGACGGGTTCGGGAACCAGCACGAACATGAACGCCAACGAGGTGATCGCCAATCGAGCGATCGAGCTGGCGGGCGGGAAGATCGGCTCAAAATCCCCGGTGCATCCCAACGACCATGTCAATATGGGCCAGTCTTCCAACGACGTCATCCCGTCGGCCATGCACGTGGCGGTCGTCGAGGCGCTGCACCGCGGGTTGATGCCGGCGCTGCACCGCCTGCACGAAGCGCTCAAGAAGAAAGCGCACGAGTTTGACGGTATTGTCAAGATCGGCCGCACGCACCTGCAGGATGCGACCCCGATCCGGCTGGGGCAGGTCTTCAGCGGCTACGCCTCGCAGATTTCGCACGCCGACCGGCGGCTGATGAAGTGCATCATCGCGCTGCGCGAGCTGCCGCTGGGCGGGACCGCGGTCGGCACGGGTATCAACACGCACCCGGATTTCGCCCGGCGGGCCTGCGAGATCCTCAGCCACGAGACGCACGAATCGTTCCACGAGGCCAGCAATCACTTCGAGGCTCAGGCGGCCAAGGAAGCCATCATCGACGCGGCCGGCTCGCTCAAGACGCTGGCGGTCGGTCTGACCAAGATCGCCAACGACATCCGCTTCCTGGGCAGCGGGCCGCGCTGCGGGCTGGGCGAGCTGAAGCTGCCCGAGACACAGCCGGGCAGCTCGATCATGCCCGGCAAGGTCAACCCCGTCATCTGCGAGCAGTTGATGCAGGCCTGCGCGTTCGTAATGGGTGCTGACGCGGCGATTACATACGCCGGCGCCACCCTGGGGAACTTCGAGCTGCACGTCGGCATGCCGATCATGGCGCATTCGCTGCTGGAGGCCGTTCGCGTGCTAAGCGCCTCGTGCGACGTGTTCATCGAGAAGTGCATCCGCGGCCTGGAGGCCAACACCGAGCGCTGCAATGCGCTGATCGAGCAGTCACTGGCCATGTGCACCAGCCTGGCGCCGCTGATCGGCTACGACGCGGCCGCGGCGATTGCCAAGGACGCCTACAAGGGCGGCAAGACCGTCCGCCAGCTTGCGATGGACCAGATCCGCGCCGGCCAGATCAAGCTGACCGAGCAGCAGCTCAACGAGGCGCTCGAGCCGCGCGGTATGACCGAGCCGAGCGACAAGGTGCTGCCGGTGTCGGCGTAGGAGAACGGACTTGACAAGTAGCCGAATAGCCCTATCATTCGCCTAACTTCGTGGCCAGCCGCTTCAGGAGGGTTGCGGAACTTGCAGCATTCGCATAACCGGGAAGCGTGCCTGATTCGCGACGAGGACTTCGGCGGCCGAGCCATGCCCGCGTCTTTCCATCTGCAAAACCAGGTGACACTGCGTTGCGGTGATTGCCGGGAGTTTCTGCGCGAGCTTCCCGCCGGCTCGGCTCGCCTGATTGTGACGTCGCCGCCGTACAACATCGGGAAAGCCTACGAGTCACGACTGGCGCTGGCGGAATACGTGGCCCAGCAATCGGAAGTAATCGACTTGTGCGTCCGGATTCTCGCTCCCGGCGGAAGCATCTGCTGGCAGGTCGGCAACCACGTTCGGTCGGGGGCGATTATTCCGCTGGACTTAGTTCTGTACCCGATATTCACGCGTCACGCGTTGCGACTCCGCAATCGAATCGTGTGGCACTTCGAGCATGGGCTGCATTGCAGTCGCCGCTTTTCGGGACGTTACGAGGTGATCCTCTGGCTGACGAAGGGCGACGACTATTACTACGATCTGGATGCCGTTCGCGTACCCCAGAAATACCCTGGTAAGAAGCACTTCAAGGGGCCGCGAGCAGGAGAGTATTCCTGCAATCCAAGAGGGAAGAACCCAGGCGACGTCTGGATCATTCCGAACGTCAAGCACAATCACGTCGAAAAGACCGTGCATCCGTGTCAGTTCCCGGTGGAGCTTGTGGAACGACTGGTGTTGAGCATGTCGAAGCCTGGAGATCTGGTCGTGGACCCGTTCATGGGCTCGGGCACTACAGCCGTGGCCAGTCTTCGACACAAGCGGCGCGTGGCGGGAGCTGAAATCGACCCGCAATACTACGCGGTTGCCGTGAATCGCATCGCTTTGGCGCAGGCCGGGGTGCTGCGCACACGGCCGATGGGACGGCCGGTCTATCAGCCGTCGCCGCATCCGCGCTTGTCGCGAGAACCACTGCTGCCGTACGAGGATTCGCGCTGAGTGCATATCGCACAACTCTACTCCCACCTGAACGGCCACGAGTGGATTCTGGTCCACGAGCCCGCCCTTTGGAGAGAGATCGAGAGCGTCGTCGCCGACGTGGACGCCCGCGCCTCGAAGACCAAGGTCAGCAAAGAGAAGACGCGCTCCGGCAGATCGCTGTATGCTCCCAAAGAGCTCAATCGGCAGTTCGCGGCGGCGTTCTACGCTGCTGGATGGCGCGAACGCCGGACGTCTTATTGGGTCACGGACGACCAAAATCTGATCCGGCAGACGATGCCGCTGGAGCCGGATGAGCAGAAGCGCCGAATCGAGGCGGCGGGGCGGCGCGCAATCTACTCGTACAACCAGACGGATTACGTCAAGAACCTGGTGGCTGTTGAGGTTCAGTTCGGCAAGTACAGTTTCATTGCATACGACCTGTTCGTAAAGCACCTGGCC
>CAYOHG010000217.1:0-6028 GCA_964403685.1 uncultured Planctomycetales bacterium | reverse complement strand
TATGCGCTGGTGTTCGACGTCGGCGGCGGCGGCGCGGAGCGTTTGGGGCTCGGGCTGATGGGCCGGCGGCCGCCGGAGATCATCGGCTGGGAATCGTTCCCCTGCGGCGTCGTCACGCTGAGCGAGCGCCGTGCCGGGCTGGAACGCGAACGGGAAGAAGCTGCCGGCCAGGCGGACGAGCTCGATCGCCGGCTGGCCGACGCAGAGTCCGATTCCTCCGCGTTGGCCGAGCAGACGCTCGCGCTGGAGCAGCGCATTTCGTCACTGCGGGTCGCGATTGAGCAGGCCGCGCACGAGGTTGCCGGGCTGAAGGAAACGCGCGGCGGGCTGCTCTCGCGGCTGAACCTGCTGGAGGACCTTGAGCGGCGGCTCGAAGGCGTCGACCAGGGGACGCGCAGCGTGCTGGCCTGGCGCGACGAGCCCGGCCAGGACGGCGGCGTGATCGGGCTGCTGGCCGACCTGATCGCCATCAACGACCCGCGCGTTGTCGCGCTGCAACCGCTGCTGGCGCGGCTTGAGAATCTCGTCGTGGTGCGGTCCGCGCAGGCGTTTTTCGAACAGCTTGCTTGCCGCGGTGAACCCGCCGGACCGGTCCGGCTGGTGGCCTGCGACCGCATCGGCCCGGCGCTCGACGGCGAGCGTTATCGCGGGCTGCCGGGAGTCGTGGCCCTGCCGCTGGACTGGGTCGAGTGTGCCGCGGAGCACCGCCCGCTGGCGTCCAGGTTGCTCGGCGGCGTGGTTCTGGTTGATTCGCTCGAGCGAGCGCTGGCCCTGGCCGACGAGGCGCCGGCTGCGATGGTCTTTGTGACCCTCGCGGGACAACTGGTCGAATCCGGGGGACGACTGGCGATCGGCGCGCGGCATGCCTCGCCAGGCCTGATCAGCCGCCGCGCGGAAATCCGCCGGTTGCAGGGCGAACTCGCGGAGATCGAAGTCCGCCTGCGGCAGGAGACCCAGCAGCGTGAAGGGTTGCAGCGTTCGATGGCCGACGAGGAGCTGCGCCGCGACGGCCTGCTCCAGCAAGCCGCCCAGGCGCAGCGCCGCCAGGCGGAAACGCGGATCGAACGGCTGCGCGCCGGCGAACGGCTCGACCGCATCGCCCGCGAGACCGACCTGCTCGAACGTGATACGCTCGAAATGCGCCGGCTGATCGACGACGTGCAGAGCCACGCCGCCCAGGTTGAGCGCGAACGTGAGACAGCTCAGGCTGCGCAGCAACAACACGAGAGTCATGTATCGCAGATCGCCGCGGACCTCGCCGCGCTGGAAAGCGCCGTTCATGCGGCGATTTCCGAGCACACCGCGGTGCAGATCGAACGCGGCCGGGCCGCCGAACGCGTCAGCGCCCGCGAGCAGGAGCTTCGTGAACTGGGCGGGCGGCTCGAACAGTGCCGGACCGCGCACGCCGCCGCCGAGCGCGAGCTGGCCGAGGCGATCGAGCAGGGCGCGCAGGCGGAGCGCGAAGTCGAGCAGGCGCGGACCGGATGCGAATCTCTGGCCGGCGCGATGGAGCGCTTGCAGGCGTCCGTCGCGACCCTGCACCAGCGCCGCCAGACACTTCGCCGCCGACATGAAGGCGGGCTGGCGGCGGTCCGCGAGTTTCAGGCGCGGCTGGAGCTGATCGAGGAGTCGCTGCGCGCGGCCGAGCTGTCCCTGCGCGAGTTGGAGATCCGCCGCGAGACGCTGCAAACGCGCGTCCGCGAGGAAATCGGGATCGACCTGGCGGCGGCGCCGTTGGCCGGTGAACCGGCATCGGCCCGCGATTGGGCCGCGGTTGAGGCGGAGATCGAGGAGTTGCGGGCGCGCATCTCCCGGCTGGGCAACGTCAATCTCGACGCGCTGGCCGAGCTCGAGGAGCTGACGCCCCGCTACGAAGGACTGGTTGCGCAGCGCGACGACCTGGTCGCTTCGATCACACAGTTGCAGCAGTTGATCATCGACCTCGACAACGAATCGAAGACGCGCTTCGAAAAAGCCTTCGCCGAGATTCGCGAGAATTTTCAGGAACTCTTCCGCAAGCTCTTTGGCGGCGGGAAAGCCGATATTATTCTGGAGCAGCCCGAGCAGCCGCTGGAGTCGGGCATCGAGATCATCGCCCGCCCGCCGGGCAAGGAGCCGCGCTCCATTTCATTGCTCTCCGGCGGCGAGCGGACGATGGCGGCGGTGGCGCTGCTGTTCGCGATCTTCAAGAGCAAGCCGTCGCCGTTCGCGGTGCTGGACGAGGTGGATGCGGCCCTGGACGAGTCGAACATCGACCGGTTCAACGGAATGCTGCACGAGTTTCTCGAGAAGACGCAGTTCGTCGTAATCACGCATAACAAGCGGACGATGCAGAGCGCCGATGCGTTGTACGGTGTGACCATGCAGGAGCCCGGAGTCAGCAAGCGCGTCAGCGTCCGCTTTGATGATCGCGTGGAAACGCCCATTGTGGCGTAGTGTTTCGTGTGTGTTTCTTTTCAGTGAGGTGCGCCATGGCTAAGAAGAAGGCCGGTAAGAAGAAGGCTGGCAAGAAGTCGACCAAGAAGGCCAAGAAGACTCGCAAGGCCTGCTAGAGCGGTCGACCTCTGAAAGCCCGCGGCACGCGCCAAGAGCGGAGGCAGCCCGCCGGCCGGTTACCGGCTTTCGGGCGAGAGCCGCACGCGGCGCGTGCCGCGTCATTTCGCGCCACCGGCGGCGCCAGCGATTATGCGATGGTCATGCGATGTTCGTGGGCGCGCCGCGGCGCCGTCCTCAGCGGCCGCTGATCGTGCCGCTCGTGCGGTCGGCGCGAACCGTGCGGTTCTTCAGATCGATCTCGATGTAGCGGCTCAACGCCGGCGTGCTGACGTGCCCGCTCTGCGCGTTTTCCTCGATCACCCGCGCCGGCAGCGGCGGGTTGTCTCCGCCGCGGACCTTCACCAGCGCGTTGGCCCGATCGAATTCCAGCTCCTGGGCATAGACCGAGCGCGTTACGGCGCGCTCCTGATCGCGCAGGTAGACCCGCCCGCGCGCCGTGATCCAGGACAGCCGGATCGGCGAGCGCCCCGACTTGGACGCCTCGTCGGGGGCGACATCGAAATAGCCTTCCAACCGATCACATTCCAGCCAGGCGTTGCGGTCGCGCAAGTTCGCCAGCAGTTCCGGCCGGCCCGCCGCTTCGGGAAGCATGGCCTCCAGGTCGACGATCTCGCGGCCAGCGACATGGCGGCAACGCACCACGCCCTCCATGACCACCCAGTCGCGCCGCTGCGGCCCGTCGTCGCCGACGATGTATTTCATCGACTGGCTCGCCGACATCGCCGTCTGGCTGGGGCCGTCTGAAATCAGCGACGAGGGCAGTCCCAGCACGTCGGCCGCACGGCTGTCGGAAACGCCCGGCAGCGCGTAATTCTCCACCAGCAGCGTGGTGAGGCCCGCGGTCTGCACGGTGCGCGTCGGAATCTCGAGTGTCAGCTCGGGGGCGCTGATTGTCTCGCGCTGCCGCGGGCGCCCAGCGGCATCGAGACGGGTCTCGCTGCGCGCGACGGCCTGGTTCGCCACGATCCGCAGCGGTTCCTTGCGCCAGCGCCGCCGCAGCCGATCGTCGCTCGACGCGACAGCAGTGGTCGCGCCGACCCCGGCCGCACTCGCCGCGGCACTCCGCGCGCGAAAGCTCCGCCAGGCCAGGCCGAGACTGTCGGTCAGCGTCGGCCGGCGCACCGGCGGCGGCACGTCGCTGAGAAAGAGCGTCAGGGCGTCGGCCGAGAGCGATTCCTCACCCGAGCGGGCGGCCACATTGCCCAGGAACCGGACGGTGTTGGCCGCACCGTCGAGTTGCAGCCGCTCGCTGCAACTCACGTGGATCGGCGCGGGATTGCTCCGCTGCTCGCCGCGCAGCCCACGCTGCGAGCTGAACGCCAGCCGGGCCGGGCCGGGCAGCGTGACCGTTTCAGCGTCGTCGTCGAACTCGATCCGTTCGCCGCGCACGGCGAAAGGCCGCACGTACAATAGCGCGGCGCGCTGGGCGGTTCCCAGGAGCGTGCCGCGCGTCGGTCGGCCGCGCGGGTCCAGTTCGGCGACCAGCCGCCGGCCTTTGGCGCCGACGTGATTGTGCGGGTCCAGGAGGCGAACCAGCCCGCTGGCCTCGAGGTGCGTCGGACGCGCCCGGCCGGTCTCTCCCGGCGCGAACGCCAGGTCAAGCTGGTCGCAGCTCAGCTCGCGCCGCAGTGGCGATTCGGGACCGATCAGGGCACGTGTCCAGACGCGTTGAACCAAGCCGGCCGCGCGCCGCCCGCCAACCACTTCCGCCAGACGCACGTCGCCCGTCGCCACCACGCGTGACAGTAGCTGGCCGAGCGGCTCATCGGCCCGTTCGGCGGGACGAAACTCGGCTTCGATGCGTTCCGCGTTGAGCCACTGCTGGTCTAGCTCGATCGAGGCAGAACCGACGAAAACAGCGCTGCGCAGCCGGCTGGAGCCGAGCAGCATCGAAGCATCGCCGTCTGGAGCCGAAGTCGCGGCGGACGGTGCGCTGCCTGGCGCCGCGCTCTCCGGGCGGCGATCCAGATGCAGCTCAGCCCACAGCCCGCAGCGGATCATCATGCGCTCGCCGCGCGTCGGACCGGCTTCGCGCAGCGCCAGTTCGACGTCTCCGACCAGCTTGATGTTCTCGCCGGCGTTGTCGATGTAGGCGCTGTCGGCCTGCACGCTCAGCCGCTGACCGACGGTCAACTGAATCGGTCCGGCGTCATTCTGAAGCCACAGTCGTTTGCTCTCATCGTGATAGACGAGCTTTCCGCCGGTGATCAGCCGGTCGCCCAGCTCGACGCGCAGCTTCTCTCCGGTGGCTTCGAACTGGCGGCGCGGAGGGCTGGGTTTCGCGGGCGGCGGCAGGGGGTGCAACGTGAGGGGTCCGTTCCAGCGCACGACGAGCCGTTCGTTGCGATCGGCCGGCGAACTCCGCGGCTGCGTCGCAGGGGCGCTGGCCGGCCGCGAGGTGCCGTCGGCCTGGTTCCGCGGCGCGCCGGCGAAGGGGTTGGGCTGGCGGCCGGTATCGACCAGCAACCGAAGCGTGTCGGCGACGAGTCCCCCGATGCGCTCCGGCCCGCGCATCTGGTCGGCGTCCACGCCTCCGGCCAGCACACATTGGTACGTGACGATGCGGCGCGGGCTGCCGGCGGTGGCGGCGGCCGCGGAGGCATCCGCGCCGTCCGCGGAGTCCACGGGTCGAGGCGCGTCCTGACTCTCGGCGGCGGGCTCCTGGCCCGGCTCGAGCAGCCCGCTGCGCAGCCGAAATGACAACTGCTCGCCGGCTTCGATGCGGAGCGATTCGATGCGATTCTCGGCCTGATTCCAGACCAGACTGAGTCCGCGCCCGGCCAGCGTCGCCTGCGTCGACTCCACTTCGATCCGGGCTTCGGTCTGCAACGTGCCGCGTTCGAGATCAAACTCCAGGTCGGGCAGTCGGATGGTGATCCGGTCGTCGGGGCGCTCGTCCAGCGGGGTGCGCTCGTCGTCGGTGCAAGTGTCGACCACGATGCGGGCCGGGCCGATGAAGCGGCCGCGCCGCGGCGTCATCCGCGCCGGGTCAATGGTGTCAACGGAGAGCACGGCGCGCTGCCCGGCGACCACGACGATCACGCCGCCGGGCAGCCGTTGATGCAGTTCGGGCTGCACGATCTCGATCTGGTTGCTGCGCTCGTCGATCGGTCGCCAGCTCTCGCCGCGGATTCGACCGATCTCGCGGCCGCTGCGCGGGTCGTAGCGCGAGTAGGCGAAGCGCTGCCCCGAGGCGATGCTGACGTCGCCCTGGGGCGCCTGGATGCGCAGTGGCGGCGGCGGATTGCGCGGCGCCGACGCACCCAGGTCGATGACTTCGTCGGACCGTGCGCCCTCGTCCGGCTGGGGAGCGCTCAGGATCCGCGTGTACCCAATGTAGAGCAGCACCAGCACGCCGGCGGTCGAGAGCATCAGCACCAGGTTGCGGATCATCTTCGTCCCGGCTCGTCGCGCGCCGCCAGCGGAGCATCGGGCCCGGCCACGCCGGCGTAGCGCGCGAGTACGTCATCCC
>CAYOHG010000216.1:0-6036 GCA_964403685.1 uncultured Planctomycetales bacterium | reverse complement strand
TGCGCCAGGAAGCGGTCGTAGAAACCGCGCCCACGGCCCAGGCGGTTTCCCCGGGCGTCGAAAGCCAGGCCCGGCACCACCACCAGGTCGATGTCACCCACGGGGATGGGCATGCCGTCGACCGGCTCGCGCACCCCCAGCACGCCGGCCTGCACGCCGGTGGTCAGCGAGTTGATCTCGATCGGCAGCATGCGGCGCTGGTCCCAGGATACCTTGGGCGCGAGGATTCGCTTGCCGTCAGCCCAGCCTTGCAGCGCAATGTGCGAAGTGTCCACCTCGGTCGGGGTGGAGAGGAAAATCAACACGGTTTCGGCGCGCGCGTATTCCGTTTGGGCGAGGAACAACCGGCAGGCCCGCACGCTTCGCTCATGCAGCGTCTCGGGAGAGATCGCGTGCAGGACGTCCCGCAGGCGCTGGCGAAGGTCCTTCTTGGTCACGATCGCTCCGGTGGCGCGGGCCGTCGGCTTCGTTCCCGCACGGCGCGGAGCGCCGCCAGCCGACGGGAAAGCTCCACTTCGAACCCGCGTTCGAGCGGATTGTAATACGCGCGCGGCTCGGGCAGGTAGGCGAGCGCGCCGACGCCGTCGGGCGCGTCGTGCGGCGAGACGTAGGTTTCGCGTCCCTCGACCCGCGACCGGGTTGACTGGCGATCCCGCAGATACGCTGGCACCGCCAGCAGCAGCCGGTCGCGCACCTCCTGACGAGCCGCGCCGATGGCTCGCGTAACGGCATTGGACTTGGGCGCGCAGGCGACGAAGGTGGTTGCCTGGGCCAGCGCGTATTCGCACTCCGGCAGCCCAACCAGCTCGACCACCTGGAGCATCGACGCCGCGACCACCAGCGCCTGCGGGTCCGCGTTGCCGACGTCTTCGGATGCGCAGATCGCGATCCGCCTCGCGATGAACCGCGGGTCTTCGCCGCCTTCGAGCATGCGTGCCAGCCAGTAGAGGGCCGCATCGGGGTCGCTGCCGCGCAGGCTCTTGATGAACGCCGAGGCGAGGTCGTAGTGCGAATCGCCGGCGTCGGCAGTCTGAAGGGCGCGCTGAATGGACGCGGCGGCGGCGGCCCGATCGACCCGCGGCGGTTCGTCGGTTCGGCCGGCGGCGTGACACTGGGAAAGCACGGCGATCTCGAGCGCCGCCAGGGCGCGGCGCGCATCGCCGTCGGCGTGCTCGCAGAGCAGGTTCAGCGCGTCCGCATCAACGCGCGCGTGCATCCCGCCCAGCCCGCTGGCTTCGTCGCGCAGCGCCCGCTCCAGCAGTCGCCGCAGATCCGCCGGCGAAAGCGGGTGAAAGTGAAACACGTGGCTGCGCGACAGCAGGGCCCCGGTCAGAGAGAAGAACGGGTTTTCGGTGGTGGCGCCCACCAGCGTCAGCAGGCCGGCCTCGACCTCACTGAGCAGCGAGTCCTGCTGCGTCTTGCTGAAGCGGTGAATCTCATCGAGAAACAGCACGGTCCGCTGCCGGTTCGTCGAGAGCCGCGCGACGGCCTCGTCGATCACACGGCGCACATCCTTGACGCCCGATTCGGCCGCATGCAGCGTTTCGAAGGCTGCCGACGTGCGCGCGGCGATGAGGTGCGCCAGCGTCGTTTTGCCGGTGCCGGGCGGTCCCGTCAGGATCACGCTCGTGAGGCGATCGGCGTCGATCATGCGTCGCAGCAGGCCGCCGGGCCCCAGGCAGTGCTGCTGGCCGACGAATTCGTCGAGTGATCGGGGGCGCATCCGCACCGCCAGCGGTGCGACCGAGCGGCGCGCCTGCTGCTCGTGCTCGGCAAAGAGGTCCATCGCTTGACAGTATACCTCCGCGGAACAGCGCCGAGCGGCGGAGGATCGAGCGGCGCTCAGCTCAAGCCGTAGAGCGGTTTGAACTTCGTGTGCAGGTAGCGCAGGTACGGTTCGGGGGCCAGCGTTCGGCCGGTGACGACTTCCATCAGTTCGCCGGCGCGGTAGCGCTGCCCGTGCTGATGGATCTTCTCGCGCAGCCACTCGCGCAGGGGTCGCAGGTCTCCAGCCCGCACACGGTCATCAAGGTCGGGCAGCTCCTGGCGGACGCGTTCGAGAATCTGCGCCGCGTACAGATTCCCGAGCTGATAGGTCGGGAAGTAGCCGAACGCGCCCATGCTCCAGTGAATGTCCTGGAGGCAGCCCTCGGCGTCATTGGGCGGGGTAATGCCCAGCAACGACTTCATGCCGTCGTTCCAGGCCGCCGGCACGTCGTTCACCGCGAGCTTGCCCTGAATCATGCGGCGTTCGAGGTCGAAGCGCAGCATGATGTGCAGGCCGTACGTGACCTCGTCGGCCTCGACCCGAATCAGCGACGGCCGCACCTGGTTGATCGCCAGCACCCAGTCGTCGAGGCGCACGTCGGACAGCGCCGGGAAGGCCTGGAGCAGCGCTGGGAAGTAGTGCTCCCAGAACGGCCGGCTGCGCCCGATCATGTTCTCCCACAGGCGCGATTGCGATTCGTGAATGCCGAGCGAGATGGCCCGCGCCCGCGGAGTGCCGGTGTGGCGCGGGTCGAGCCCCTGTTCGTACAAAGCGTGCCCGGTCTCGTGCAGCACGCCGAAAAGCGACATCGGCATGTAGCGTTCGTCGTAGCGCGTGGTCATGCGCACGTCGCGCGGCGACAGGCTGGTGCAGAACGGGTGCGTCGAGATGTCGATCCGGCCGGCGTCGAATTCGAAGCACAGGGCCTCGGCCATGCGCCGGCAGAACTGCTTCTGGGCCTCGACCGCGCACGGCCGGGCAAGAATCTCGGCGCGGGGCTGGCGCGGGGCGTGGGCAATGGCCTGCACCAGCGTCACCAGCTCGCCGCGCAGTCGGTCGAAAACCGCCTGCACGTCGGCGGAGCGCGCCCCGGGCTCGTATTCGTCCATCAGCGCGTCGTAGGGCTCGCTGGTCCAGCCGATGCGTTCGGCGACCTCGCGCTTCAGCTCCAGCAGCCGGGCCAGGTGCGGCGCGAACCGTGCGAAGCTCGATTCCTTGCGGGCCGCGGCCCACTCGTTCTTGGCCAGCGATGAAACCCGGGCGATCTCCTGAACCAGCGCCGTCGGCAGCCGCAGGGCCCGCTCGCGCTCGCGGCGGACCTCGCGCAGGTTGGTGCGCGCGGCCTCGTCCGCCGGAAGTTCCGCCGAGCATGATTCCAGCAGCCGGCCCAGCTCGTCGCAGGTCAGCCGTTCGTGCGCCAGGCCGGCCACGAAGGCCAACTGGTTGGCGCGGTCGTCGGCGCCCAGCGGCGGCATGCAGGTTTCCTGGTCCCAGTCGAGCAGCGCCTCAATGGACCGCGAGGTGCTCAGTTCACGAACGCGCTGAACAAACGTCTCGTACGTGCTGGTTGCCACGGGTGTCCTCCCGGAGTGGTTGGCTTCGACCGCAAGTTATAGAGCGCGTGGGACGGGTGGTCGAGACAGCGGCCGCGAAGCGACGACGCTTATTCGGCCGGCGGCGCCACGCTGCGGAAAACGAGCCGCGCGTCGAGCCGGTCGATGCAGACTTCCGTCCGCAGCCTTTCACCGTGCAGCAGCGCGCTGAGCCGCGGGCCGTCCAGCAGCCGGATGCTTGCGGCGCCGCGGTCCAGCCGGCGCACCACGCCGCGCCCGCCGGTCAGCTCGCCTTCGAATTCCAGGTAGATTCGGCGATGATCGGCGATGCGTTCGGCGGGGACGGGCGGCGCCGCGCCGTCGGGCGGGGAGTCGAGCGGGCAGCGGGCGAGCCGCCAGGTGGCCAATAATCGGCCGGGGCCTTGCTCGACCAGCAGGTCCCAGTGAACTCCGTCGGCCGTGCGGTGTTCGAGCAGCGCAAACGAAAGCGGCGGTGCCATAGAGCGGGGCCCGCGGAATGACCGGAGTTCAGGGGCGAAGATCGCCTGCGACGCGGGGCACACGGGCCTGCGATTCCAGGCGGTCCATCTGCCGGATCAGCGCGATGGCCGCGGGTCCGTCGGGCCGCGCTGTGAGCCGTCCGACAAGTCGCAGCGGCCCGCGGCCGGTCTCGTTGGACTCGGCGCCATCGCCGGCCACCACCAGCCGGCCGCTCTCGATGGCGGCCGAAAGCCGGCCCGTCCAGCGCGAGCGCGTCGGGTAAACGAAACCCGTGCCGGAAGAGTACTCGACGCGCCCGTCCCCAACCGCGCGGGCGTAACGAATGACGGCGTCGGCGGTGGAGGGATCATCAAACGTCTTGCCGGGCCGTGGTCGCCAGAAGACCTGCAGGTGCACGAGCCGATCGGCATTGGTGCCGTCGGCTGTGAGGGCGTCGGGCTGGGCGCGTCCGACCAGATGCAGGTCGCCGGTCTCGGATTCGCGGAAGACGCAGTCGTTGAGCACCAGCGACTCGGTGTCGGGGAAGTAGGGATCGTCGTAGGCGGTGACGCGCAGCTCGGATCGCGGGGCGCAGCCGGTTATCAACCCAGCGAGCGTGGCCAGCAGGAATAATCCACAGAGGGCGGGAGGGCGTCGCACGCTAGTCTTCTTCGTCGAGGCGCGCCGCGCCGTTGCGCGGGGCGCGGAACGAGCGGTTTTCGATGCCCAGCAGACGCAGCGCGTCGCGCTCGACGATGCCGCGAAGCTGCTCGCGCGGGATCGCGGTCAGGTTGGTGCCGTGCGCGAAGTGATTGATCGAATAGAGCGTTTCGATGCACGCCGCGGGGGACCGCTCAGGAAAATCGCTGCCGAACAGCAGCTTGTGCATGACGCCCAGCTCGTAGGCCCGCAGCAGCGCGTTATACAGGGCCCACGGTTGCCGCGAGAGGCCGGCGACATCGGCCAGCACGTTTTCATGCTTGCGCAACAGGTAGAGCGTCTCCTCAACCCACGGCGCGCCGACATGCGCGATGACAATCCGCAAATCGGGGAACTCGCGGGCCACTTCGTCGAACAGCAGCGGGCGGGCGTATTCCATCTTCGCGGCGGGGGTGCGCAGGTTCTGCTCGACCAGCACCGGCATGCCGCGGCGCACGCATTCCCGGTAGACCGCTTCGGCGCGCGTGTCGCTGGGATGAAAATCCTGCAAAGAGGGCGAAATGGTCACGCCCTTGAACCCGAGCGCCTCCTGCGCGTGAGCCAGCTCGTCCGGGCAGGACGCCTCGGTCGGGTCAATCCCAGCGAACCCGATCAGCTTCGACGCGTATCGCCGAACGTACTCCGCGACGTATTGATTCGGAATCTCGGCATTCAGGTAGCGGCTCTTGAACGCCAGCACGATCGCCAGATCCACGGGCACCAGCGCTTCCATGTGCCGGGCCAGCTCCGGGCGGTCGGCGTGCAGAACCTCGGCCTCGACGCGGGACGGCTCCCCGTCGCCGCGAACCTGCGTGACCCAATCGAGAACCTGCGTATGGCAGTCAACGATCATGGCACCGCGGCCTACGTCCCCCGGCGACCGCGCGAAAGCTCGGATCGGCGGTGGACGACCCCAATCTCGTAGGCATGCTAGCGTGGCCAGGCAGCGGGTCAAGGGTCTGCTGACGGAATGTCGTCAAGGGCGCCCCGTGGAATCGCCAGGAATCCATGCCGGCTCGGGAAGCGCTCCAGCCACAATTAAACGCGTTGTGAACGCTCGATCCCCCAAGAAATTGTGAGCGTCAGGGCGTGTCGGCAGCGTCTCTCGGCGCTTGCGCCTCGGCGCTACATGCTCTGCTCAGTGCGGCGACGATGCTCGCGATATCCCGGACACTTGTCGCCGGTCGGGCCGCGGATTCACGGTCAAGCAGGTCGAGAATCGGATCCCAGTGGTCTCCCAGCACATAGATGGGCCGAGCCGGTCGAAGCAGGCCCTTCGTATTCATTTCGAAAACCGCCGACAGTTCGAGCAGGGTGCCGCTCCCGCCGGGCAGGACGACGTAGGCTTGCCCCAGCCGGATGAGCGTGTCGAGCCGCGTGAACAGATTGAAGGTGGGCACTTCCTGGCGGATGTAGGCGTTGGGCCCGGCGCGATTGAAGGCCCGGCAGGTCACGCCGATGGTGTGGCCGCCCGCCTCGACGGCGCCGCGGGCGGTCGCTTCCATCGTGCCGCCGTAGCCTCCGTTGCAAACGACC
>CAYOHG010000215.1:0-6053 GCA_964403685.1 uncultured Planctomycetales bacterium | reverse complement strand
CCCCAAGATCCTTGTCGCCGAGACCTACGACGATGCGATCGCACTCTACCAGCGCTACCGCGACTACATTTTCGGCGTGATCACCGATGTGCGCTATCACAAGGGCGAACGGCAGGAGGCGCTCGCGGGCATTCATTTGATTGAGGAAATCCGCCGCGACAACCCCGACGTGCCCGTGCTGCTTCAGTCATCCGAGGCGCAGAACCGCGAGCTGGCGGGGCGGGCCGGCGTGGCGTTTCTCCACAAGCGCTCCAACACGCTGCTCCAGGACATGCAGCAGTTCATGCTGAGCAATTTCGGGTTCGGCGATTTCGTCTTTCGCCGGCCGGACGGCACCGAGGTCGGGCGGGCCTCGAACCTGCACGAGATGGTGCAGCAGCTTCGCAGCGTGCCGGTCGAGAGCGTGCACCATCACGCCCTGCGCAATCACTTCTCCAACTGGCTGCGGGCGCGGACGGAATTCGAGCTCGCCCGCCGATTGCGCCCGCGCAAGGTCTCCGAATTCGAGGACATGGAGTCGCTGCGGCGCTACCTGATCTCGTCGTTTCAGGACGCCATCCGCCTCAGCCGCCTCGGCGCGATCGAGGATTTCAACCGCCAGCGCTTCGACCTGGGCTGCACGTTCGTGCGCCTGGGCGGCGGTTCGCTGGGCGGAAAGGCCCGCGGGCTGGCCTTCTTTGACGCCATGCTCGTTCGCCACGAGCTGCACCGCGCGTTTGAGAACGTGCGCGTGCTCGTGCCGCGCTCGGTCGTGATCGGCACAGACGTGTTCGACGAGTTCCTCGAGGAGAACCGGCTGCGCTCCACGGCGCTGTATCACGGCGACGACGAGTGGGTGCGCAGCGAGTTCCTCGCCCGGCCGTTGCCACGCCACATCGTCGACGACCTGCGCGCCTATCTGGAGACGGTGCGCTACCCGATCGCGGTGCGCTCCTCGAGCCTGCTGGAAGACTCGCAGTATTACCCGTTCGCCGGCGTGTACGAAACGCTGATGATTCCGAACAACCAGGACGATCTGGAGCTGCGCCTGTCGCAGCTCTGCGACGCCATCCGACTGGTTTACGCTTCCACCTTCTCGACGGTCGCGCGGAAGTACCTGGAATCCACGCCCCATCGCATTGAAGAGCAGAAGATGGGCGTGATTCTCCAGCAGATCGTGGGCGCGCAGCACGAGCACTACTTCTATCCCGATTTCGCCGGGGTGCTGCGCTCGTACAATTTCTACCCCTTCGGCCACATGAAGCCCGAAGACGGCGTGGCCATCGTCGGGCTGGGGTTGGGCCAGCTCGTCGTGCAGGGTGGGGAAGCCCTGCGCTTCTGCCCGGCCCACCCGCAGGTGCTGCCGCAGCTTGCGCTCGGCCGGCGGTTCGTCGATCAATCGCAGCGCGGCTTCTACGCGATTGACCTGCGCCGCGGCCGGTCCGGTCCGGCCGCCGCCGGCGAACCCATCGTCATGCGCCTGCCGCTGACCGAGGCCGAAGCGCACGGCACACTGGCCGCGATCGGTTCGACCTGGTCGCCGGAGGACGAGGCGTTTTACGACGGCATCTATCGACCCGGCGTGCGCGTGGTGACGTTCGCGCATGTGCTCAAGAGCGGGCTGTTTCCGCTGGCGGAGATCCTGCATCGCGTCATGGCCCTGGGACGCGACGGTCTGGGCGGCCCGGTCGAGATCGAGTTCGCCGTCAACCTGTGCAGTACCCCGCGCGAGCTGGCGATCCTGCAAATGCGGCCCTACGGCATCGGTGGCGAGCAGGAGGCCGTGCAGATCGAGCACGTCGCCCGCGATCAGATGATCTGCTACAGCACGCAGTCGCTGGGCAACGGTCGGCTGACCGGGATGCGCGACATCATCTACGTGAAACCCGACAGCTTCGACGCCGCCTGCACCGAGCTGATTGCCCAGGAAATCGCTCAGGTCAGTGATCGGCTCCGGGCTGACCGCCGGCCGTTCGTGTTGATCGGACCGGGCCGCTGGGGCTCGTCCAACCACTGGCTGGGAATCCCGCTGGCGTGGGGGCAGATCTCCAACGCGCGCGTCATCGTCGAGACGACGCTCGACAACTTCCTGGTCGATCCCTCACAGGGCAGCCACTTCTTCCACAACCTGACGTCCAGCGGGGCGGCCTACCTGACCATCAACCCGCGCATCGACGGCGGGTTCATCGACTGGGAGTGGATGTCCGGCCTGCCGTCTGCGGGCGAGACGAAATTCATCCGCCACGTGCGGCTAGAGCACGAACTGGAGGCCCGCGTGGACGGCCGCAGCTCGCGGGCCGCGGTGCTGAAGCGCGCCATCGCAATCGGAGGCTGACACCCGGCTACGGACGGCCCGCGGCGCCGGCTGCGGCGCGGTATTGCTCGAGAGTCTGCTGATAGGCCTCCGCCACCGGCGGCGGCGCGTCCCGCAGCGCGGCCAGGGCTTTTTGCTGCCAATCGACCGCCAACGCGGCTTCTTTCCGCTTGGAGTGCACGCGCGCACGGGTCGCGAGCATCGTGGCGTCGTCGGCCGCCAGTTCGCAGGCGCGGCTTGCGGCCCGCAGAGCGAAGTCGAGATCGCGCGTCTCGACGCCGTCCTCATTGACCACGGCCGCGGCCAGCTCATTCAGCAAAGCCGCGTTGCCGGGCTGCGCGCCGATCAGCTCGTCGCCCAGCGCGTAGCCCTGGCGCGGATCGTTCAGGTCGCGGATGTGCGTCAGGACGTTCAGCATCCGCTGGTACTCGGTCCGCGGGATGCGCGGGTCGTACGAATGGTCCGGCGGAGCGACGCTGGCCAGCAGGAACACGTCCACCCGTACGCGCTGCGCGATCCGGTCGGCCAGCGCGCGGTCCGGCGCCGCCAGGCCGAGCTCCGCCAGCTCCAGCGCAAAACTGGCGCGCAGCGTCAGCAGGTCGCCCGGCGTGCGGTTCATCGTGCGAAACGTAAAGGGATGCAGCGTCAACGTGGCCGGAATCCGCATATCGAGCGTGCGCCCCGCGACCGCCAGCGTGCCGCACAGGGTCATTTCCCAATCCAGCGGCGCGGCTTGCGGGTCGCCGCGACGCACATCATCGACCGTAGTGATCTGGAACGTCGCTTCCGGGTGGGCGCCGGCATTGAGCAGTCCCGGCCCGCGCATCAGGTCATTTGTGCTTTGCGAGCCGCTGTCCAGCGACGCCAGCGGAATGCGCACCGCGCCCGAAACAACCGGGGCCGCGTCCGGCTCGGCGTCAAACGGTCGCACGAAGTAGCCGACCGCTCGCCGGCAGATCGCGACGCTGCGCTGTAACAGCGCATCCGACGTGACGACGATCTGCGAGTCGTCGCCCGGAACGATGTGAAACACCTCACCGACGTCCAGTTCCGCCTCGGGCACCACCAGCGTCTGACCGCTGGCCGCGCGGGCCGGAACCTCAGCCCCGCTGGCCAGTCGCTCCGTCAGGAGGATCGCCAGTCCGCACAGCGCTGCCCGCCGAACAGTCTCCGTCACGTTTCGCTCCCTTCGCACGTCGCCGTGCGCGGCGCCGCGCGCGGACAGCGCTCAGCCGTTCGCCGCAGCGCTCAAATCCAGAGCCCGAATGGTGTGGTGATCCCGCAGGTACAGCGTGGTGTCAACCAGCGTCGGCACGGTCCACGACTTCTCCTCCAGCACCGTTGCCTGGGAGTGAATGGTCAGCCCATCCGGCGTGGCCGTCGCCAGCGTCAGCATGCCGGTCTCGTCAAGAATGATGAGCCGGCCGTCAGCGTAGACGAGATTGGCCTTCGCGAAGCCGCGCTCGCGCCAAGCCACCTTGCCGTCGCGCAGGTCGCTGGCCATCAGCAGGGCCGGGCCGAAGTCGCCGCTGGTGCCGTAGACGAAGTCGCCGATTACGATTGAGTTTCCGTGCTGCACCTTCATGCGATTGGTGTGCCAGAGTTCCTCGACCTTGTAGGCGCTGTCCTGCTTGACGATGCGCAGCACCCGGCTGCCTCCGCCGTAGGCCGTCGTCGTGAAGACCCGGTCGGGCGCGATGAAGATGGGGGAGCTCATGATGGTCGCGGACTGCTCCTCGACCTTGAACTTCCAGCGCGTCTGGCCGGTGGCCGGATCAAGTCCGACGCGGTCGGCGGCCAGGCCGAAGATCAGGTGCTCATCGCCGGCGATCGTCACCAGGATGGGCGAAGGGTAGCCCTGGCGCAGGGTCTCGCTCTTCCAGCGCAGGGCGCCGTCCTGCTGTGACAATGCGATCACGCCGGCGTCTTTCGCACCGATGGAGAGAATCACGCTGTCCTGGTATGCGATCGGGCTGGCGCCGAAGCCGCGCGGGGGCACCACAGCGCCGAATTCCGCGACCAGGTCCTTCTTCCAGACGACCTGCCCGCTGCGCTTGTCGAGGCAGTGCAGCAGCAGCGTCGTGCTGAGCGTAAAGAGGCGGTCGCCGGCCAGCAGCGGGGTCGAATGCGGCCCAGGGCCGAACTCGAGCTGCATGTTGGGCTTCATCGGGCAGTCGTAGGCGAACTCCCAGCGAGTTTGCCCATCGGAGCGGCTCAGGGCGATGACCACATCCTGCTCGCCGCGCCGATACATCGTATAGAGCGCGTCCGAGTCGGCGAGAATCGCCGAGTGGCCGCTTCCCAGATCGCGTGACCAAAGCGCCTTCGGCCCGGCCTGTGGCCACTGGTCGGCCAGGTCGCGCGCGTCCGTGCAGAAGTTGCGATTCGGCCCGCCCCACTGCGTCCATTGCGCGCGGGCTGCTGGCGCCGTCGTGATCACAATCAGTAACAGCAGCGAGCCGACGATGGCGCGAGCCGAGTCACGCATGGGGTTGATCTCTCGAGTTGGTTGCGGACACGCCCGCCGCCGGGCGAGCGCGATCCAATTCGCACAGGCGGTTCGCACCGCCCGGGTAGACGCACCCTGGCCGGCCGACCGGTCAAAATCGATCGCCTGAATTGCACTCGAAGCCGGCGGGCATTGCAATGCCGCCGCGGCGCCAGGCGACCGTCGAACACGCCGCTGACGCGCAGGAGATTCGAGCATGGCGCTTGGACGGGTGTACATCACGGATTTCTGGACCGGCGCTACCGACGTGGAGAGCGCGGCGCTGGCGGACGTGGCCGACGTGACGGCCCTCGGCGCGCACGTCGAGAGCGAGCTGCTGCCGCGCTGTGCCGATGCCGACGCACTGCTGGTCTGGCACGACATCCGCCTGACGCGGGCCACGATCGCAGCGCTACGGTGTTGCCGGGCGATCGTGCGCATCGGCGTCGGGTTCGACAACGTTGATCTGGCGTCGGCGAGCGAGCTCCGCATTCCAGTGTGTAATGTGCCCGACTACGGCATCGAGGACGTCGCCGATCACGCCATTGCGCTGCTGCTATCGCTGGTGCGAAACCTGTCGCAGTTTCAGTTCGACCTGCGGGCCAGCCCGCCGCGCTGGGATGCGCGCCGCAATGAGCGCATGCCGCGCCTGCGGGGAATGACCCTGGGCGTTCTGGGCCTGGGGCGGATCGGCACAGCGACGGCGCTGCGCGCCCGGGCTTTCGGCCTCGAAGTGCTGGCCTGCGACCCCTACATCCCCGATGGGCGCGGCAAGGCGCTGGGCATTCGCATGGTCGACACCTGCCGCGAGCTGCTCGAACAATCCGACATCGTCTCGCTGCACACGCCACTGAACGAAACGACCCGCGGGCTGATCGATGCGGCGTCCCTGGCGCACTGCCGGCGCGGCGCCATCCTGATCAACACCGCCCGCGGGCCGATCTGCGACACGCGGGCTGTGCTGACGGCGCTGGAAAAAGGGCATCTCGCCGGGGCCGCACTCGACGTGCTCCCGACGGAACCGCCGGCGGCGGACGATCCGCTGCTGACCGCATTCCGCGACCCGCGACACGTCGCGTATCACCGCTGTGTGATCACGCCACACGCGGCGTTCTACACGGAGGAGGGATTCACGGAGATGCGCCGCAAGGCGGCACTGGAGGTGCGCCGGGCGCTGCGCGGCGAGCCGCTGCGAAACCGGGTGAATTGACGGCGAAGCGCGGCGCAATGGGAACAATGGGACAACGAAACGATGGAACAAGGGGACGACGG
>CAYOHG010000214.1:0-6103 GCA_964403685.1 uncultured Planctomycetales bacterium | reverse complement strand
GCATCGCAACGACCTGGGGCGGGTCTGTCGGCCTGGTTTCGTGCGCGTGGTGCACCCGCGGCTGCTGGAAACGCATCCGACCGTACATCACACGGTCGCCGAAATCGCCGGGCGATTGCAGCCGGATCGCGACGCGCTGGACGCGCTGCGGGCCTGCTTTCCGGCTGGTTCGATCAGCGGCGTTCCCAAGATCCGGGCGTTGCAGATCATTCACGAGCTGGAACCGGCGGCCCGCGGAGTCTACACGGGCGCGATCGGCGTGCTGGGCCTCGACGGCGGCGCCACGTTCAACGTCGCCATCCGGACGTTGCAGATTCGTGGGAACACCGCGACACTGCACGCGGGCGGCGGAATCGTCGCGGATTCCGACCCGATCGCGGAGTATCACGAGTCCATCGCCAAGATGCGCGGCATCCTGCGCGGGCTGGGCGTCGAGGCCGCGATCGGCAAGGCGCCGGAGTAACGCATGCGCGAATGGGTCTGCCTGAACGGCGAGCTGCTGCCGGCGGAAGAAGCCCGCGTCAGCGTCTTTGACTCCGGGTTTCTTCAGGGGGTCGGGCTTTTCGAGACCATGCGCGCCTACCGCGGCAACGTCTTCCGGCTTGATGCCCACGTGCAGCGACTCGTGCGGTCCGCCGCGGCGCTGGGGTGGACTACGATCCCGCCCGAAGAGGCGCTGCGCGACCACGTCGAGCGAGTGATTGGGGCAACGGAGGCCGACGATGCCCGCGCCCGCCTGACGGTCACGACCGGCAGCCTGCGCAGCAGCGAGGACTCTTCACCGCGACTGACGATTGTCGCGTCGGCGGCCGCCGGGGCCGCCTACCCCGAGGCCTGCTACCTCAAAGGCGTAACGGTGACGATCGCCGCCGCGCGCCAGCCCACTCACGATGCGACCTGCGGGCACAAGACGACGAGCTACTTCTCCCGGCTCGCGGCGCTGCGCGAGGCGCACGCCAAAGGTGCATTCGAGTGCCTCTGGTTTACGGAAGATCGCCGGCTCGCGGAAGGCGCGATCTCAAACGTGTTTCTCGTCCGCGCGGATGAATTGCTGACGCCACCCGTGGACACACCCGTACTGCCCGGCATCACCCGGAGCGTCTTGCTTGATTTGGCTGCGCAAGCCGGCATTCCCACGCGCGAGGCCGCCTTGACGATTGACGACCTGCTGGCCGCCGACGAAGTGCTCCTGACCAACAGCCTGATGGAGCTGGTCCCCGCCGTGCGGATCGAGCGCGAAATCGTCGGGCTGGAAAAGCCCGGAGATGTCTACCTGCGACTGCTGGAAGCCTATCGGCGGACGGTCGCGCAGGAGTGCGGCGATGACGCCTGAGGGCGCCGAAAGCCGTTCTGCCGCGCCGCCGGGCGGGCGTCGGGCGCGCCACCGGTCGCCGCACGATCGCCAGGTCGTTCGCCGCTCGGCCGGCAGCCCAACGGTGCGCGACCTGCTCGCGGCAGTAGAGCGCTTCGCGCCGTTCACCGCGGCGGCCGACTGGGACAACGTGGGATTGCTGGCCGGCGCGCCAAGCTGGCCGGCGAAACGAATCCTGCTGGCGATCGATCTCACCGACGATGTCGCTCGCGAAGCTTTGCGCAAACGGTGCGACGCACTGCTGCTTTATCACCCCCCGATCTTCAAGGGCATCCGATCGGTCACCGCCGACGCGGACGCCCCGACCAAGCTCTTGCCCGACCTGTTGGCGGCACGCGTCGCGCTGCTCGCGGTGCACACCGCACTGGATGCCGCCATCGGCGGCACCAACGACGCCGTGCTGGACGCGTTTTCGACCCGCCTGCGTTTTCCGCTGCAACCCAGCGAGCATTCGGCCGCTGAATTCAAGCTCGTGGTGTTCGTGCCGCCCGCCGACGTCGACCGCTTGCGCGCGGCGCTCAGCGCAGCCGGCGCCGGCGTCATCGGAAACTACAGCGAATGCAGTTTCGAGCTGCACGGACGTGGCAGCTTTCGCGGCAACGCGGCTTCCAATCCGGCGATCGGCAGGCCCAACCAACTTGAACGCGTCGACGAGAGCCGACTCGAGATGCTCGTTCCGCAGGCGCGGCTGGCGGCCGCCGTGCGCGCCCTCTACGCCGTGCACCCGTATGAGGAACCGGCGTTCGATCTGTATCCGCTGCACTCGCTCGCCGGACGCGGACAGGTCGGCCTCGGGCGCGTGGGAATCCTCACGCAGCCCGCCACTGGCGACGCGCTGCTGGCGGCGCTGTCGAAGTCGGCGGACCTGTCGTCGGCCTCAGTCGTCGGGTCGCTCCAACGGCGCTTCTCATCGGTTACGGCCGCGGCCGGAGCCTTCGGTGAACGCGCCTTTCGCCAGCCCGATTCGCTCGTCATTACGGGTGAGTTGAAGCACCACGAAGCGCTGCAACTGCTGCGGCGCGGCGTTACGGCAGTCTGTCTGGGGCACTGCAACAGCGAGCGCCCGGGGCTGCGCGCCCTGGCCGGCCAGTTGGCAGGTGAGCTGCGTGCCGCCACCGTCTCGATCGCACAGGCGGACCGCCCGCCGTTCCAACCGCTGTCGCTACGGACGAAACCCCGCCGGCCGCGCCGCTGAACGCGCGAAAGGAAAGTTCCGCATGCATGCACGGAGTTCGCGAAGCCTGCCGCGCCACGTCGTCCGCTGGTCCCTGGCGATGGTGGCGCTGCTGCCGCCGGCCGCGTCGCGCGCCTCCGCCGGCGACGGTGACGCGGTCGCAACCGTGAATGGTGATTCGATTTCGCGGGCCGATCTCGTCAACGTCCTGCTCGAGGCCCGCGGACTGGAGATCATGCAGCAGTTGATCGTGCTGCAACTGGCCCGCCAGGAATCGCGCCGACTCGGTCTGAGCGTGACCGACGCCGAGATCCAGGCGGAATATCGCGACGCCCTCGACAGCATCGCCCAGAACGCCGGACTCAGCGGCGACGACGCGACCGACTCCAACAAGCGGGCCGCGCTGGAAACCGTGCTCAAGGAAAAGCACGTCTCGATGGCCGAGTTCATGATCGGCATGGAGCGCAACGCACACCTGCGCAAAGTGGCCGAGCGCTCCTTCAAGGTCGACGAGCCGACGCTGCGCGAGGAATTCGCGCGTACCCACGGCGAGCGCGTCGTTGTGCGGCACATCCAGATCGCCGCCCATGATCGCGCCGCGCTCGCCGAGGTACAGCGGCAGCTCGCCGCGGGCGCCGATTTCGCCAGCGTCGCCTCGCGCTTCAGCCAGAACCCCGAGACCGCCGCCCGCGGCGGGCTGATGGAGCCGTTTACGTTCACGGACCCATACGATCCGCCCAGGATCCCCGCCGCCATGCGCGAACTGGCGTTTTCGCTGAAGGCCGACGAGGTCTCCAATCCTCTGCGGCTGGAGCAGATGATCCACATCCTCAAGCTGGACCATCGCATTCCGCCGGAGAACGCCCGCTTCGAGGACGTGCGCGGCGAGGTCGAGCGCAAGCTGCGTGAGCGCGTCCTGCCGCAGCAGATGGAGAAGCTGGCGATCGACCTGTTTCAGAAGGCCAACGTGCGCGTGCTGGACGCGAGCCTGCGCCAGAAGTACGAGGAATTCACCCGCGAGCGGAGCAAGCCGGCGCCATAGCGCGGTTCCCGGCGCCGACCCAGCGGCGGACAACGGCGCCCGCATCGACAGCGGCGTGTGTCCGAGCTACCGTACAGCCTGGCCCGCCGAGAGGGCACCCATGCCAATCACCCTGACCGTCAATCCGAACATCGCCGAGATGGAATACGCTGTCCGCGGTCCGATCCCGCAGCGTGCCGCCGAGCTGTCCCGCCGGGGCCAGCGAACGATCGCCTGCCACATCGGCAACCCGCAGGCGCTCGGTCAGCCCCCGATCTCGTTCTATCGCGAGGTGCTCAGCTTCCTGGAAACTCCAGGGAGGATCGCTCGCGAGCGCGCGCTGCGCTCGCTTTATGCGCATCATCCCGCGGCTTTTGCCGGTCTGGACTCCGCGGCGCTCAGCTCGGACTACGTCCTCGACCTGGCCGAGCAGATGCTCGCCAAGCTGGGCACCGGCCTGGGCGCCTATACCGAAAGCAAGGGGCCGCTCTTCATTCGCGAAGCCGTCGCCGAGTTCATCGATGCGCGCGACCGCATCGCCGCGACCGGCGGGGTGCGTTCCAACCCGGATGCGATCTTTCTGACCAACGGCGCCAGCGAAGCCGCCCGCCACATCATCGATATTCTGATCGCCGACCCGCGCGACGGCATCATGATCCCCATCCCGCAATACCCGCTCTACTCGGCGGCCATCAGGCGCGCCGGCGGTGTGCAGGTGAACTACTACCCACACGAGGAGAGCGGCTGGACGCTGGATCGAAGCATCCTGGAAGAAGCGATCGGCCCGGCCCGTGCCAAGGGCGTCAACGTCAAGGCGGTCGTCGTCATCAATCCGGCCAACCCGACCGGAGCAGTGCTGCCGCGTGCCGCGGGCGTGCAACTGGTGGAATTCGCCCGCGACCACGGCCTGGCGATCATCGCCGACGAGGTGTACCAGGAGAATCTCTACGGCGCGGAGTTCTGCTCCTTCGCCAGCCTGGTGGGTAATCAGGACATTCCCCTGTTCAGCCTGCACAGCACCTCGAAAGGGTTCTATGGCGAATGCGGCCGGCGGGGCGGGTACCTCGAAGTCCGCAATCCGCCGAAACTGGCCGGCCGCGCGCTGGGGTTCATCGACGTGCTGCTCAAGCAGGCCTCCGTGAGCCTCTGCGCGAACACGAGCGGGCAGGCCCTGACGTATCTGATGGTGCGTCCACCGCCCGAGGGCAGCGCCCCCTACCGGCAATTCGCCCAGGAGCGCGAATCGGTGCTGCACGACCTGTTCGAGAAGGCCACCATCATCAAGGCGGCATTTTCGCAGATGGATGGCGTCGAGTGCTTCGGGCGCACCGGCGCGATGTACCTCTTCCCGCGATTGAACGTGCTGCCGCACGGGACGACCGATTTCGACTATTGCATGTCCCTGCTGGAGGCGACTGGGTTGTGCACCGTCAACGGCAGCGGCTTCGGTCAGCGGCCGGGCACCAGTCACCTGCGGATCGCGTTCCTGCCGCCACGGGCGCTGTTGGAAAGCGTTCTGCCCGAGTGGGTGCGCTTTCACAACGCCTACGTGCGCCGCTGAGCGGCCGGGGCGGTTGGCAGCACAAAGCGGCCGCCGACTCGATGCGGTTCGCGCTGTGACTCACTCGAACAGCCGCGGCTGATGCGGGTCGTCGGCCGTCGAGCGGACTTCACCATCGGACAGCTCGGTGATCAGCCGCTGGCCGCCGCGGATTTCGGCCATGGACCGCAGGATGCGACGGGTGCGCGCGTCGCGCGTGATGCTGTAGCCGCGCCGCAGCACGCCCCGCGGGTCGCACGCGACGATCGCATCGAACCGCGCCGCCAGCAGCGCCCGCCTGTGCGCCAGCATCTGCCCGATCCGCCGCGCGAGCCGCGCGAACGCTTCCTGCAAGGACCGTTCGTACGCACCGAGCATGCGGGCCGGCAGCGCCGCCTGAAGCCGCGTCCGCAGGTCGTCCAGCCGGCGCTGCCGCGCGTGGCGCAAACGATCGAGGGCGGTGCGCAGTCGGTAGGTGCGCTGCGCCAGGCCGCCCGCGATGCGCGCGAACCACGCCCCCGATGCCAACCGTGCGGTCAGCAGCTCGAGGCGCGTCAGGCGGCTCCGCGCCGTTCGCAAGCGCTGCGAGAGCGTCTGCCGCAGACCGTGTTCCAGCTCGTCAAGCCGCTGGCTGCGCTCGCGCAGCAGCAGCCGCGGCTGCGCCAGCCGCTCGCTGGCCAGGCAGCGATTCAGGCGCGTATGCCCCACATCGCATCCTGACCGCGCCGCGCGGGTCGCCCGCAGCAGCAGCGCCGACAGCGCGTCCAGCAGGTCGCTCAGCCGCGGGGTGATCAGCTCGGCGGCGGCCGTCGGCGTCGCCGCGCGCACGTCGGCGACCAGATCGCTGATGCTCACGTCCACTTCGTGCCCGATGCCCGTAACGACCGGCACGACCGAAGCGGCCACGGCGCGGGCCACCGCCTCCTCGTTGAACGCCCAGAGGTCCTCGAGCGACCCGCCACCCCGGCCAAGGATGATCGCATCGAGGCGCAGGCT
>CAYOHG010000213.1:0-6105 GCA_964403685.1 uncultured Planctomycetales bacterium | reverse complement strand
CGCCGACGGTGGCCGCGGCCGTGAACGAAAGCAGAATCGAGCCGTCGCTGAGCCGCGCCATTCCGTCGATGAGCAGGCTCGAGAGCCCGACGTCGCTCCCGTCAAAGATCAACGACCAGGTCCCCGCCGACTCGTCATAGGCCACGATATCGCGCGGCTCGACGGTCCCCACCCCCGGAATGCTCGTATTCGCATCAAAAGTCATCCACAGCGCATAGCTCCCAGGCGGCGGATCGCACTCGTCCGGAACGCCGTTGCCGTTCGCATCGGTGCTGGTCCCGTTGGCGATGTCGCAGGAGTCCGGCACGCCGTTGCCGTTGCAGTCCGGCGTCGTCCCGCTGCTGATGTCGCAGTCGTCCGGCACGCCATTGCCGTTGCAGTCCTGGCTGGTCCCGTTGGCGATATCGCAGGAGTCCGGCACGCCGTTGCCGTTGCAGTCGGCGCTGGTCCCGCCGCTGATGTCGCACTCATCGGGAACACCGTTGCCGTTGCAGTCCTGGCTGGTGCCATTGGCAATGTCGTCGGCGTCGTCGATTCCATTGCCGTTGCAGTCGGTGATGCCGCCGCCGCCGGCCAGCAGCATGGCGTTGTACGAGTTGATGCGGCCGTAGCCGTACGTATTGTCCACGCCGGCCGTGCCCAGGTCTTCCGCGCACTGCTTGAGCACGTCTTCAACCTGGTCGGGGGTCAAAGCGGGGTTGGCGGACCAGATCAAACCGACCAACCCGGCGGTCAGCGGACAGGCGAAGCTGGTACCGCTGACCGAGGCGTAGCTGCTGCTCGACGACGAGCTGGTCGTGTAGATCGCCTCGCCGGGAGCAACCAGGTCGACGAACGTCCCGTAGTTCGAGAAGCTCGACTTCACGTCGCTTGAGTTGGTCGCACCCACGACGATCAGGTCATCAGCATCGCGGTTACCGAGTGTCATGTTGCGGTTTTCGTTGCCGGCCGCCCAAACCAGCAGCCCGCCAATGCTCTTGATGTAAGTGGCGGTGCTGAGGTTGGACGACGAGTCAGCGCCGGAGTAGCTGACGCTCGCCACGCGGTTCCCGTTTTCGACCGCCGTGCGGGCCGCGTGCTGAAGCACCGAAAGGCTCGACGAGCCGGTGCTCACGTTGCTCACGCGCAGCATGCGATGGCTGAGATTCCAGCCCACGCCCGACACACCGACTCCGTTGTTGCCGTTGGCGGCGGCGCAACCGGTCGTCTGGGTGCCGTGCGAGTGAACCGGCCCGATCTGACCGCCCTGCGATTCCCAGAGCTGATCGACCGCGTTGTAGCCTTCCAGGCGATTGAGCTGAAGATCCTGATGCGTAGTCAGAACGCCCGTATCGCAGATGCCGACACTGGTCGAGGCCGTGCCCGTGTGCACCCCCCAGGCGTCGCAACTCTGCATCTTGGTCGTGCCGTGATGCCACTGCGAGCCGAAGCTCGGATCGTTCGGGCAGGCCACCGGGTAGACCACCCAGTCGGGCTCGGCGTACTGAAACAGCCCGGACCCCAGCAGCTCGGCCGCGACGGCGTTCTCATCGCTGCCCGCCGGAACCAGAATGATGTACTCGTCAGTCTGCGGCACGTAGCTGCTGACCGCGTAGGCCGAAAGAGCCGCCTGGGCCAGGTCCTGGCGCTGGGCAACCTGCTGCGCGTCCAGCCCGGTGTTCTGCCAATCGGCGTCCTGCACCGGGCGCACGATCATCCGCCCGGAAACCTCCAGCAGTCCCGGCTGCGCCACGAATCGAACGTCGGCACCGGCAACCTGGGCCGTCGAGCCCTGTTCGCCCGCGGCGGCGAACGGTGCGACAAGTGCTGTCAGACTGACCGTAAGCGCACAGACCATTCCCGATGCGACAAAGCGGCGCATGAGCTCTCCTCCTCCTAAGAATGCGGCTTCGCGGATTCGCTTCTACGGCCGAATCGATGGTTGGAAGTGCGTGTCGGAATCGCAATGCATCGATCGATCGTGACCAGCGTACTCTACCGTCGCCCTGCCGGCCGGTTCAAGTGCGCACAGCAGACCTCCCGGGCCGTCTCCGCTCGACTGGAGCGCCGAGTATCCGGTTTACGACTCCCGAGCAGAATTTTCGGACCCAGCACGGGCGTCTGATTTCCGTTCGTCGTGTGAATCGCACGATCGCGCCGCGGTCGTCGCGGACTGGGTTACCGGCAGCGATCGGCGCTGTGGTTCCTCGGCGGGTCCAGACGCTCCCGCATGTCCGCCGGTTGCTGGTGTCGAGACGCAGCCCGCGCAGCGATCGCACGCCCGCATCGTCCGGAGCGAAAGCGCGCCGGTCGGACAGGCTTCCGCGTATTGCCGCGGCGCATGCGTCAGTCCTTGGGCCAACGGACCGTCGAACGGCACCGCCATCGCCACCTCGAACCCGCGGCCAACCAGCGCCACGCCGAGCGGCTCCCCCTGCACCGCCGCAAGCTGAACGCAAGCACCACAAACGATGCACTTGCCAGGCTCGTAGACCAACTCAGGGTGTGAAACGTCCTGAGAAAACCGGCGGCGCGCCCCCGAGAATCGCTGCGGATCGGCACCGAGCTCATCGGCCAGCCGCCGCAGGTCACACCCGTCCGCGCTGCGGCAGCCGCAACTGATGCAGCGCTGGGCTTCGCGGGCCGCCTGCGCTTCAGACAGGCCGCCGCAGACTTCCTCAAAGCTCTCAACGCGCGCGGCGGCGTCCAGTTCGCTCATCGCCGCGCGCGGTGAGCGCTCCACCGCACGAAAGATGGCGGCGCGTTCGTCGTCATCCATCGGCGTCATCTGTACCCGCGCCCGGGCACTCGCACCGCGGACGGGTTGGCCGCGCAGATACTGGTCGATCGACTCCGCCGCGATATGGCCCGCCGCAACCGCACGCACGGCCAGGTCTGCGCCCAGGACCGCATCGCCGCCGGCAAACACCCCGGGCAGATTGGTCGCCAGCGTGTGCGCGTCGGCCGCGATTCCCCAGGCGGTGACGCCCAGCCCCTCGCGTTCGGCCACCGTCCGTTCGACGGTCTGGCCGATCGCGGCGATTACAGTCGATGCCTCGACCACGAATTCCGAGCCGGGAATCGGAATGGGTAATCGCCGGCCGGCGGAATCGGGCGCGCCCATTTCCATGCGCTGGCACGTGAGCCGGAACGTGTGCTGCCCGTTGCGCTCCAGCCGCAACGGCGCCACGCGACACTCGATCTGAACGCCTTCCGCTTCGGCCGCCTCCGCTTCCTCCAGCAGGCAAGGCATTTCCCGGCGACTGCGGCGATACAGCAGCCGCACGCGGGCCTGGTTGCGCACCTCGGCGCCGCGGTACTGGATGCGAACGGCGGAGCGGGCCGCGTCGATCGCTGTATTTCCTCCGCCGATGACCACGACCTCGTTGCCCAGCGCGGGCGGGTTGCCGCGCGCGATGCAATCGAGAAATTCCACGCCCGACAGGGCCAGCTCGTCGCCTTCGCAGCCGAGGCGCTGGGCGTTTTGTGCGCCGATGGCGATGAAGATGGCGTCGAACGACTGCCGCAGATCCGCCAGCGAGAAGTCAACGCCCCAGCGCGTGTCGAACCGGAAGCGAGCTCCGGCTGCGGCGATACGCTGGATCTCGGCGTCGAGTGCAGCGCGCGGCAGCCGGTACTCGGGAATGCCGTAGCGCAGCATCCCGCCGGGCTGCGCGTGCGCGTCGAATAGCGTGCAGGCGTGTCCGCGGCGCAGCAGGTAGAGGGCCGCACTCAGTCCGGCGGGCCCGGCCCCGATGATCGCGACGGACCGGGGCGCGTCGCCGCTGGCCGCCGCGGGTGGCGCGAGCCTCGTCGCTTTGCAGCGGTCGGGAACAAAGCGATGCAGCGCCGCGATCGCCAGGCCCTGATCGTGACCACAGCGCCGGCAACTCTGTTCGCACAGCCGCGGGCAGACGCGCCCCAGCGCCCCCGGCAGCGCCAACCGGTCGAGCAGCACCTCCATCGCGACGTCAACGTCGTGGCGGGCGACGGCGTCGATGAACGCGGGAATGTCGAGGTCCGCCGGGCACTGCACCGCGCATGGCGCCACACAGTCGCCGGCGTGATCCGACAGCAGCAGCTCGAGCGCCGTGCGACGGGCCTGGCGAACGTCGGGGTTGTCGGTCGAAACAACCATCCGCTCGCCGAGCGGCATCGCACACGCCGGCGACAGCGTCCGCCGGCCTTCGACCTGTACGGCACAGAGAAAGCAGGACGACGACGGTTCGAGCCCGGGGACGTGACAGAGGGTGGGAATGCGAATGCCGATCTGCCGCGCCGCCTCCAGAATGGTCGTGCCGGCGGCTGCGGTGACCGGTCGTCCGTCGATGATCGCGTTCACGCGGGTCATGCGTCACACAATCTCCACGGCGTCGTCCCGGCAGACCTGGTAGCACATGTCGCAGCGCGTGCAGCGCGCTTCGTCGACCACGTGACGTTCATACGGGCGGAACGCAATCGCATCGACCGGGCAGGCCTGGGCGCACAGCGTGCAGCCGATGCAGCGCTCGTTAATCTGGTAGCGAATCAGCTTGGCGCAGCGCCCGGCGGGGCAGCGGCGCTGGCGCGCGTGCGCTTCGTATTCTTCGCGAAAATACCGCAACGTCGTGAGCACCGGGTTCGGCGCCGTCTGACCCAGCCCGCACAAGCTGGCGCGCCCGACGTGATCGGCCAGTTCGTCGAGCTTCCGCAAATCGTCGCTGCGGGCGGCGCCGTCGCACAGCCGTTCCAGAATTTCGAGCATCCGCTTGGTGCCGACGCGGCAGGCGGTGCACTTGCCGCAGGATTCGGCCTGCGTGAAGCGCAGCATGTAACGGGCGAGGTCGACCATGCAACTGCGGTCATCGAGAACCACCAGGCCGCCTGATCCCATGATGGCGCCGGTCTCGCCGAGGGCTTCGAAATCGACCGGCGTGTCCGCCAGGCTCGCCGGCAGGCACCCGCCCGATGGCCCCCCGATCTGAACCGCCTTGAAGGGCCGCCCGTCGCGGATGCCGCCGCCGATCTCCTCGACGATGGTGCGAATCGTCGTGCCCATCGGAACTTCAATCAGCCCCCCGCGCCGAACGCGCCCAGCCAGCGCGAAGACCTTCGTCCCGCGGCTGGCCGGCGTCCCCAGCGCGGAAAACGCCGCCGGACCGTGACGCAGGATCCACGGCACGCACGCGAGCGTTTCGACGTTGTTGATGACCGTCGGGCAGCCGTGCAGTCCGCGCTCGATCGGATACGGCGGCCGCAGCCGCGGTGTGCCGCGGCGCCCCTCCAGTGAGGCGATCAGCGCCGTCTCTTCTCCGCAGACAAACGCGCCGGCGCCTTCACGGACCTCCACGTCGAGCGAAAACTCCGTTCCGCAAACGGCCGCTCCGATGAAACCGCGCGCCCGGGACTGTTCCAGCGCCGCGCGGATGTGCCGCAGTGCGTGCGGGTACTCGCTGCGGATGTAGAAATATCCGCGGCCGGCGCCCACGGCGTACGCGGCGATCGCCAGCCCCTCGATCACGCGGTGCGGGTCGCCTTCGAGCACAAGTCGATCCATGAACGCGCCGGGATCGCCCTCGTCCCCGTTGCAGATGACGTACTTGACTTCCGCGGGCTGGTCGGCGGCGAGGCGCCACTTGCGGCCGGTCGCAAAACCTGCGCCGCCACGCCCGCGCAATCCGGAATCCTCGATCCGCGCGATCACGTCGTCGGCCGACAGCTCCCGCGTGCAGTGCCGCAGCGCCGCATACCCGCCGCGAGAAACGTATTCGTCGATATCCAGCGGGTCGATCTCGCCGCAGTTCTCCAGCACCAGCCGCTGCTGGCGGGCCAGGTAGGACGTGTCGCGAACCACCAGCGGATCGAGTGACGGCGGCGGGCGTCCGCCCGCCCGCGCGCGCCACGCGAGACAGTCCGCCGCCCAGGCGCGAACCCGCGCGCGCACGCTGCGCGACGGAGCATGCCGCCTTGTCAATCGCCGCGCCAGTTCAATCGGCACGTTGGCGTAGAACGTGCGCCGGCCCCCGGAGTCGACCACCTCCACGTGCGGCTCGCAGTGGCACATGCCGTTACAGCCGACGGACTTCACCTGAGCCTCAAGCTGAAGATCGTGTACGCATGCGCGGATGGCGTCGCGCAGGTCCAGCG
>CAYOHG010000212.1:0-6116 GCA_964403685.1 uncultured Planctomycetales bacterium | reverse complement strand
CGTGTCCGCCGCGCCGGCCGCGGAGCCGAGAATCAGCCACGCACCCAGCAGTACCCCCCAAACCCGCCTTCGGCCGAACCCGCGTACCCCGCGCACAAACTGCCGCCGCTCGCGCAAGTCCCACCCTCGCCTGTCAGCCCCTGTTTCCCGAAGCGCCGATACCACCGCATGATAGCTGCCAGGAGCGCCGGCGAGATGTGTTTGTGTTTGCTCATGCTGGCGGGTCTCGCGGCCGGCGCGGTCGGTCCGGCCCAGCCGACCACGCGACCCGCACCGCCGGCCTTCGCGGCGGCGGTTTCCTACCTGGACACGCCGGATATCGTGCTCGGCGTCGAGACCGATCAGCGCGGCGCGGGTCTGAAAGTTCGGCTGTGGGTCGCGACGCCGGCCGAGCCGGCCTGGCGTCCGATCGAGTGCATCTCGCGCTTTGAGCGCGCCGTCGGCTGGCATGCTCCCGCGGACGGAGAGTACAGCTTCTACCTCGTCGTCGAAAACTCCGCCGGGCGCAGCGCCGCCGACCCGGCCGGCGATTTTCCGCCTCACGCACGGGTCGTGGTCGACACAACCGCCCCGACGCTTCAGCTTCACCGCGCCGTGCCGCAGCGCGCGGAGGATGGTCGCGTGCGTCTTCGCCTGGATTTAACCGTCTTCGACGAAAACCTCGGCGCGCAGGGCGTGCGGCTGTTCACGCGGCCCGCGGGCGGCAGCGACTGGAGCGACGCCGGGGCGATCGCCGTAGTAAATGGGCGGCACGACTGGGCTCCGCCGCCCGACTGTCCGGCCGACTTGGACGTACGTGTGATCGCAACCGACCTGGCGGGAAACCAGTCGCGCGACGGCTTGCTGCGCGTTTCGACGCAGGTCGCACCATCGCTTTCGCCGCCGCCGGCGGACTCGCAACCCTTCGCGGATGCTTCGGAGACGGCGAGCAGCGCGCCCGCCGACCCGCCAGCGCCCTCGGCGGAGGTGGCGCGTTCGGTGGAATACCTGCGCCGCCAGGCGGAGCGCGAGCTGGCCGCGGATCGTCCGTCGCTGGCGACCCATCGCCTGCGCGATGCCGTCATGCTCGCCCCCGGCGACGCGCGGCTGCGTCGTGAGTTGGCACGTGTGCTGCTCCAGTCGGGGCGCTTTGAGGAGGCCGATCAGCAGTTTCAAAGCGTACTGAGCCTGGAGCCCGACGATCTCGACGCGCTGGAAGGGCTGGCGCTCACCGCCGCGGCCCAGCGTCGCTACCCCGTCGCCGCCGAGCACCTGCGGTCGCTGCTTGATCGCTCGCCGGACACCGGTCGGCTGTGGCTGCGTTTCGGCGACATTCAGCACAAGTTGGGCCGTTCGCGGGCGGCCCGCGACGCGTGGGATCGCGTTCTGGCGCTCGAGCCGCCGGATTCGCGCCTGCGAGCGCAAGCGCGCGAGCGGCTCGGTCTGCTCGATCAGCGATCCCCGACCAGTCAACCGGTCGTCGACCACGGTCCGTGAAGCGCCACCGGCGTCACGTTTTCCGCCGCCGGCGACGAAGAGCGGTGCTTCGCGGTTCGGTTTCCTCCCGCGCGGCGCGGCCGTAAACTGCCGGCCATGCCGCCGACCCGCCCCAACGTCCCGCCGATCGTCGTCATCTTTGGAGAAGACGAACACCGCAAGGCGCAGCAACTGCGCGCGCTGCTCGAGGATTTGCTGCCGGCCGGAGTCGATCGCGGCATGGCACTGGCTGAATACGACGGCCTGCGCGGCGAAGAAGCCGGCGGCGTGTCGCTGGCGACGGTCATGGACGACCTGGCGACGCTGCCCTTCCTCGCCGACCGCCGTGTGGTTGTAGTGCGCGACGCGGATCGCTTCATTACTGCGTATCGCGAGGCGCTGGAGCGCTACGCATCCAATCCATTCCCGTGCGGCGCATTGGTGCTGGTGGCGCGCAGTTTTCCCAAGACGACCCGTTTGCACAAGGCGACCGCCGCCGCGGGGCGCGTCATTGAGTGTGCCGCGCTGCGCGGGCGCGACCTGCTGGATTTCGTCGCAGACTGTGCCCGGGCGGCCGGCAAGCGGCTCGCACCGGGCGTGGCGGATCGCCTGGTCGAACGGATCGGACCCGACGCCGGACTGCTGGCTGCCGAGGTCGAAAAGCTCGCGCTCTTCGCCGGCGAGCGCGGCACGATCGGCGACCAGGACGTGACCGAGCTGGTCGGGCTTTCGCGCGAGGAGCGCATCTTCGCCGTGCTGGACGCGGCCGCTTTGGGCCGGCTGCCCCTGGCGCTGGAGCTTTGGCGGCAGGTGCTGTCGAGCGACCCGGCGGCGGCATTCAAGGCCGTCGGCGGGATCGCCTTCGTCCTCCGCCGCTGGCTGGCCGCTCATCGCCTGGCCGCCGACGGCGTGCCGGTCTCCGCCATAGCGCCTAAGGTAATGATGTGGCGGCGGGAGCTTGAGCTGGAGACGATTCTGCGCCGGCTGCCAGCCTTGCGCGTGCAGCGGCTGCTGGCGGGCCTAGCTGCGCTCGATGCCCAAGCCAAAAGCGGGCTGCGGTCGATAGAAGCGGGAGTGGAGCGGCTCCTGCTGGCCGTTGCACAGCCCGCGGCGTGATCGCCGCCGGACTGCGCGACCACTCCACACGATTCACAACACTCGCCGGAGGTTCGCATGGAGGCGAATCGTTCCCCGTTCCGCGTCGTTTCCTGGTTGGTTGCCACGCTGGCGCTGGCAGCGCCGCTGCTTGGCGGCTGCGCCGAGTTTTTCCCGCGACCTCAGGCCACGCCGCAGCGCTCGCGTCCCAGTGACGCCGAGATCGTCCGGAACGCTCCAGCGCGGCCGATGGAATCGGTCGAGTCGGCTTCCAGCCAGCCCGCCGGCGACGTGGAATCGCAGGTTCAGGCGTGGCTGGCCGGTCTCCCGCAGCGCGACCGCTCCGCCGAAGCCGAATCTGGGATCGCCTCGCGCGCCCGAACTACCGACGGCGACTTTCCGCCCCCGGTTAAGCCAGCGGCGCCGGAACCCCCGGGCGAAGACGCGGCAGATGCCCAACTGATTGCCAGCCAGGAGCCTGGCGCGGAGAGCGCCGATTCCACAGCCGGCGTCGCGGACGAGCCCTCGGCTCCGGCTGGGCCGCCGGTCGTCACGGCGGTGTCGGTCCGGCCGGCGGCGCGAGCGCCGCAGTTCCCGGCGGTCAGTCCGCTCGAGCCGACCGTCGCGAATGCGGCCCGAACCTCGGCCAGCGCTGCCCCGAGCATGGACGAATTGCTGCGGCTGCACGCGGCCCAACTGGCCGACGTGGGTTTCCGCGAGCAACTGGACCGGCGGCTCCTGCTGGCGCTGGCCGGCGATTTCGAGTCTGCCCGCCAGCCGCTCGACGCGGTTTCGGATGAGCAGCAGCGCATCGCCGCCCAGTTCATCGAATCGCTGATCGCGATGCGCGAATTCCACGGGGGCGACCCGCAGGCCGAGGCCGACAAGCTGCGCGCGCAGGTGGATCGGCTGCATGAAACGCTTCGAGCGACGGGTGACCCGGTCCTTTCGGCGCCGGCGCTGTGTCGCTCGGTGCGCGGGTTCGGGCAGTACGACCTGCTCGATCCCCCGCTGGTGTTCGCGGGCGTTGAAAGCGAGTTCATCGCGTACGTCGAGGTGCGCGATTTTGCCTCCGAAGAGCTGCCCAGTGGCGAATTCGAGTCACGCTTTGCCCTGCGCACCAGCATACTGAGCCGCGGGGGCGAGACCATCCTCGAACTGACCGATGACCCGGTGGTCGACCGCTGTCGCTCGCGGCGGCGCGACTGCTTCATTCCCCGGCTGCTGCGGCTGCCGGCCAGCCTGTCGCCGGGCGAGTACGTGGTGAAAGTCTCGTTGACGGATAAAATCGCTCAGCGCGTGACGGAGCAGCGGACCACCTTCCGCGTTGTGGTCCGGCCGTAGCGGCGCGTTCGGCGCGCGCACCGGCGGAGCGGGCCGCGAATCGCGCACTCGTCACGCCAGCGGAGCGAGGTCACGCGGCGTGTTCATACCACGGTTCATTCGGCGCTGGTTTCGCCCGCCCTACGATGGGTTGCGCAACTTTCGCGTGGTCGTGCCCGGCGAGTTGTACCGCTGCGGGCAGCCCAGCCCCGCGCAGCTCGCCGAGCTGATTCGCGAACACGGTTTGCGCACCGTCGTATCACTCCGCGGGCGGCGCGACTCCGATCATGCCGACGCCTGGGAGGATGAGGAGCGGGCGGTCTGCGATGCCAATGGTGCCGCGTTTGTCAGCATTCCGTTTAACCACAAGACTCCGCCTACCGCCGAGCAGGTCCGCGAGTTTCTCGAGCTGATGCGCGACGCGCGTCGCCGCCCGGCGCTGGTGCACTGCCGCATCGGCCAGCAGCGAACCGGCCTGTTCTGCGCGCTGTATCGCGTGCTCATTCAGCGGGTGCCGCCGGAGGATGCACTCCGCGAGATGGACGAGCTGGGTTTCAACTCGCGCCATCGGCGGCATCAGCAGTTGCTGCGGTCCTTCCATGAACTATCCGGCGCGCTGGCCCGGACGTAGAGGCCCGCGCCGGGCCCGGCCCGCGATCTCCTACTGCCTCAGCGGCAGGATGAGTTGCGAGGGATGCTCCGGCGAGAAATGCAGTTCGTTGTTTGCGACCTGCGTGTAGGTATTCCGCCGGAACGGCTCGGCCGTATTCGGGTTGACGTCGAAGCGCGGCGCGCTCGAGCCGCTGACGCTGATTCGCAGGCGATGACCGGCGTCCAGGATCAGTGAGATGCTCCACAGGTCCACGTCCACGGGCACCACTTCGCCGGGGACCAGAAACTCCTCGTACTCGAAGCTGTTGCGATGGCGCGCCCGGCGGATGCCGTCGAGCATCAGCATCGAGCGGCCGTCGGGATACACGTCGCACAGCCGGACCACCACGTCCGTATCGGGCGCGTCCGACGAGAGGAACAGGCGGGCCGCGACCGGACCGGTGATCTCCAGCGGTTCGCTCAGGGGGGCGGTTTCGAACACGAGCACGTCATCGCGCGCTTCGATGGTGCGTTGATCGTACGGTCCGGCGCTCCAGTAGAGATTCTGCCCGCCCAGTGTCGGAATCGGGTCCGCCGGATCGGCCCGGTACGCCAGCGGCGTCTCGTTCGCCACGGGCGCATCCCACGTCAGCGCGCCGTGGCTGTGCAGGTAGAGCGGTGTGTACACGAGTTCGAACGGTGGCCAGTCGTCCGCGCCGCGCCACTCGTTGCCGGGTGCGCGCCGCCGATCGACATCGCCCATGGTGTAGTACTGCACCGGCGGCCCCAGGTCGATTGTGGCGCCCTGAAGGTGCACGTCGAAGAACGCCAGCATCAGGTCAAGCTGGTCGCTGAGGTCCATCGCGTTGCGCGGAAAGGTCAGCTCGCCCTGCTGGCGCTGCCCATAGCCGGTATGGGTCCACGGCCCGATGATGACCCGGCAGTTGCCGCGCGCCGGGTCGGCGGCGCTGTGCTGGCGGGCCACGAAGCCGGCCAGCGTGCCTTCCTGGAAGATGTCGAACCAGCCCCCCATGAACAGGGCCGGAGCTGTGATGCCCTCCACCCGCGCCAGCACGTCGGACTGTGCCCAGAATTCGCCGTCGAGCGGCTGGCTTTCGATCACGTCCAGGTACTCCAGGGCATCCTGGCCGTCCAGCCACTCCTCGACGAGATTGGCCAGAAAGCCCCCGCCGCGAAACATCGCCTGTGGGTACAGATCATTCGAGGCGACGAGGATGACCTGCGCAGCGAGATGCGGCGGGTACGCACCGGCGGCCAACTCCTGAGTGATCCCGAACGCCGACGCACCCCACGTGCCGACCTGGCCGTCGCACCAGCTCTGAGCGGCGGCGTACTCGATCGTGTCGTAGCCATCTTGCAGCGCGCCCCAGCCATCCGTGACAAACGGCAGGTATTCGCCTTCGGAGCCGCAGATGCCGCGCGTTTGCTGGGCGACGAAGGCGTAGCCGCGACGGTTCAAGATCGCACCGACCGGCTTGAGGTCGTCGTTGTCGAAACAATAGGGCGTCCGCATCAGGATCGTCGCGTGCGGCCCGCCGCGAACCGGCAGGTGCAGAACCGTCCGCAGGCGGACGCCGTCGCGCATCGGCCACATCTCCTCGACCTGAATCTGGCCGGCGGCAGTGCCAGCG
>CAYOHG010000211.1:0-6125 GCA_964403685.1 uncultured Planctomycetales bacterium | reverse complement strand
GGCGGCTGGGGCGTACCCGCGCGGCTCGCGCGCCGCCGCGCGGCCGCGCGGCCGATCCAAGCGGTCCGCGGGCGCATCGGTCCGCTGCTGCGGAGGTTTTCGCCAGCGGTCCTGCTGTTTGCCTTTGCGGCCAACGCGCTGTTCCTGGGCTTCGACCGCGGGTACGCGCTGGAACGCGACGACTGGATGGTTGCGGCCGGCCTCACCTTGCTGACCGCGCTGACGCTAGCGCTGTTCCCCGGCCGCTCAACCCGCAAGCTGGACTATGACAACCGCGAGGAGTTCTTCCTCGGCGGGCTGTTTCTGGCCGCGATGTACGCGTTTCGCGGGCTGCATGGCCTGGTTGCGTTCCTGTTCGCGCTGGGTCTGGCGGCGATCGTCGCGTATCTGCTGCTGCACGCCGGGCTGTTGATCGTCCGTTCGCAGCTCAGCCTGCGCGGCTGGCGCCTCAAGCACCTCGGGCGGCTTCAGCCCGCGGCCTATCCCTTTCTGGCCGCGTGCGCCCTGCTGGTGGTGGGGGGCGGATATGGAGCGGCCCACAGTACGGAAGATGCCGCCCGGCGGCGACTGCGACAGGCCATTGAGCGGCTCGAAGCCGCCTCACACCAGGCGGCGCTTTCCCTGCCGATGCAGGATGAGCTGGCCGAAAAGTACCTCGCGCTGCTGGAACAGACGCCCGACGACCTCGACTTGATCATGCGGGCCGGCTTCCTGCACACCGGCATGCGTCGCTTCGCTACCGCGCGGCGGCTCTACGATGACGCACTGGCGCGCGGACTGGACGACGCGCGACTGCTGACGAACTACGGTGTGCTCGAAGCCGCCCGCGGCAACCTCGCCCAGGCCCTGCCCTGGTTCGAACGGGCCGTCCGGAGCGATCCGGAACTGCTTCCGCCCCGCGCCGCTCTGGCTGAAGCGCTGCTGGCGCTGGGCCGCCCGCGGGACGCGCTGCGGCATTACGACGCGATCCTGGCGGCCGCACCCCAGGACGTCGATGCGCTCATCGGCGCATCGCTGGCCCTCGAAGCGCTTGGGCAACGTGCCGCCGCGCTGGCGAAGGCGCTACAGGCCGGTGAACTCGCGCCGGAGCGATCCGATCTGCGGCAGTGGATTCAGCAGCTTGCCACAGCGACCTCGCAGCCGGTGCCCTGAACCCGTGGCGCCTTCGAATGCTCGCGGCGTTGTGAACCAGCGCCTATATTGGTCCGGGCGCACGGCGGAGACGAGCCGCTTGACTCAAATGTCTGATCGCAGCGACCCCGCCGGCCGGCCGGCACGAGCCGCCATGCCGCGCGCTGCGCGCTCGAAGCTGGACGAGTTCGGCCAGAACCGCCCCGACGTTGTTCTGATGGCGCCCATGCTGGCCTATCTGGTCCTGCTGGGCGTTCAGGACCAGCTTCCCTACGACTGGCGCTGGGTTGCGGCGCTCCTGCGCGGCGCCGGGGGGCTGGGGGCATACTGGCTGCTTCGCCGGCAGATGCCGCCCTGGGGCCGGGCGCATGTGGCGCTGGCGGCGGGCTTCGGACTGCTGGCGGCCGCGCTGTGGTTTTACGGTCAGTACGCTTTCGACGCCCTGGGCGTACCGCGGGTTCTGCCGCTGCCACTGTTTCCGGCCGGCGAAGTCGTCGACCCGCGTGCGAAGCTGGCCGAAGCGGGGCTGTTCTGGGTGGCGCGCTGCGGCGCCGATGCCGTGTTCTGGCTTGATGTCGGCACGCGTATCCTGGTCGCGACCATCACCGTGCCGGTCGTTGAGGAGCTGTTCTGGCGCGTCTTCCTCTTGCGGGCGCTGGCGGACTGGCAGAATTTCGAGAAGCTGCCGCTGGGGCACTACTCGCCCCGGGCGTTCTGGCTCACCAGCCTGATCTCCACCATCCAGCACCCGGCGAACTGGGCGGTCAGCATTCCCTGCTGGATGCTGTTCAACGGGCTGATGATCTGGCGCAAGAGCCTGTTATTTTTGGTGATGGTGCACGGCTTCACGAACCTGTTTCTTTACGCCTGGGTGATCTACCGTGGGGTGGCCCTGGCCGATGTCAGCGTATGGATGTTCTGGTGAGCCGGCATAACACCCGCGCCCGGCCCGCGTCGCCGCGAGCGTTCGGCCGCCGCTGGCTGACTGTCGCGCTGCTGGCATCCGGCCTGGTTTCGCAGGGCGCTGCCCAGCAGGCGCCGCCCGAACAGGTCGCCTGGGAGGATCTGCAACGCGCGGTGAAAGGGCCCGCGTCGCATCCGGCCGAACCACCGTCCCGATATGAACAACTACGCCAGAGTGCCGCCGAGCGGATCGAGCTCGCCGTGCGATACCTGTCACATTATCCAGGCGGCGCGCACCGGGGCGCGGTTGTCCGCATTCAGCTCGAAGCCCTTTTCGAGCACGCCTGCCTGCAGGACGGCGACACCAGCCGGCTCGAACAGGCCTGCCGTGGGTACCTCGCCGACGCGCCGGCCAGCGATGAAGCGGCCGAAGCAGCCTACTGGTTGATCGTCTGCGAGCAGCAGCGCCGCCGATTGGCGTCGAGCGCGCCGGCCTCCCAGCCGGGTTCCCTGCTATCTTCGGAGCTGTGCACGGCATACCGGCGTTACGTCGACGAGTATCCCGCTTCGCGGCATGCGCCGACGCTGCTGGATGCGCTCTTTTCCGATGCGATCCAACGTAGCGATCGGGACGCCATGGTCGGGCTGGTTGCCCGCGCGCAGCGGGACTTTGCCGGCACCCCGATCAGTGAGCGGCTCTCCGCGAGATTGCGACGGATCGACGCGGTCGGTCTGCCCTTCGAGTGGGAAGTCCGCTCCGTGGCGGGTGAATCACTGTCGTCCCGGCAGTTTGCGGGCCGCACGACGCTGCTGATCGTCTGGGCGAGCTTTGACTCACCGTCGCGGCGCTGCCTGACCGAGGCGCTCGCGCTGCGGCGGGAGGCTCCCGGGCTGGCCGTCATCGGGATCGCGCTGGACACGGCCCCGGCCCACGCGGTCGGCTGCCTTGGCGGCGATTCGCCCGACGGACTGGCGTGCGACGGTCTGGGTTGGGCCGGCGAGTTTGCCCGGCGCTGGGCCGTCGACGAGTTGCCAACCGTCCTTCTGATCGGGCCCGACGGTCGGCTGCGGCAGGTGGCCGGGGCCGGCGGTTGGCCACGACTGCTGAGTTCGATCCGATCGAATTGACACCGCCGGAACGGACCGGTACACCAACCCTTCGGCGCGCCCACCGGCCGCCCGTGCTTGGCAGCAGGAGCCCGATCGTGCGACCCGTCATCACCGGTTTCGTCCTGGCAGGGGTGCTCCTGGCGGCCGCCGCACTCACACCCATGCTGCTGCGGCCCTCGGCTGAGGTGGCGGCAGAATCCGCCGCACGACAGGCGCAGGCCGCGCTGGGTGAGCTGCACGACGTGGACCTGGTGCTGGGGCTGGCGGCGGCCCGCAGCAATATCGAGGGCCTCAAGTCGGCCGATGCCGCGGCGCTGTTCAGCCGGTCCGAGGCCGACTTTCAAGCGTTGGGAGAGGTGTTTCAGTCCCTGGTTCGCGACGCTCAGACGGCGGATCGCAAGCGGGGACAGAAACCGTCGAACCTGCGGGCGGTCTCGCTTGACGCCGGCGCGCTGGGTGCTCTGCTGGCCGGGCTGGAGAAGCACGACAAGGAGAACGCCGGGCGATTGAGCGGCGCCGCGCGGACACTCAGCGACGCCGCCCGGGCCAGCGATCGGGTCTGGCTGGCCGCTCACCTGCTGGGGTTGGCCCGGCTGACGGAATCCGGCGCGGCGCTGGCCCAGGCGCGCCAGCTTCGTGCGTCGGTCGATACACAGGCCGAGCGGCTGATCGCGGACTTCAGCGAGTGGATGATCCTCAGCGGTGAAAAGGCCCAGGCGGCCGGCCTGGATTCCCAGGCGCTCAACCTGGCGCTGACCGCCGCACTGGAGAGTGCGAGCAGCGAGCTGACCCGGGTCAACGAGCAGTTTTCGACGCTCGAATCGCAGGTGCAGGCGCGGACCAGCGAGCTGGAGGGGGTCCGCGCCGAGCTGGCGGCGCAGCGCGCCGCACTGACGACGCTCGAGACGGAGAGTTTTACGCCCGGACAGGACGCCGCTTTCAACGCCTACCGCTCGCGCTACACCCAGATCGCCGGGCAGCTTGACTCTTTGCAGCGGCGCGAGCACCTGCTGGCCTTCGGCGGTCTGACCGGCGCGAAGTTTGCGGACGATGACCCCCTGGCCGGCGAGATCAGCGGCGATGAAGTGATCATCGGCCTCGGCGAGCTGGAGCGCCAGCTCGCAGCCGCGCGCAGCGAGCAGTCCCGCCTGACGACTACGCAGAAGGAGTTGGAAGCCCGCCTGGGCGCGGCCCAGTCGCGGGCTGAGCGGGCGGCCGCGGCCGTTCAATCGCTGGATCAGAAACTGGCAGCGTCGGAGGCACGGCTCAACGCAACGCTTGAGGCGCTGCTGACAACGGCCGCCGAAGCGTCGGCGCGGGAGGAAGAGGCGCTCCGTGCGGCGGGCGAGGCCGGCCGCTCGTTTCGCTCCGCCAAGACGATTCTCGATCGAATGGTGGCCGATGCGCGCAAGCTGGCTTCGACATACGACAAGCAGAGCAAGAACGAACGGTTGAAGTCGGTCCAGCGGGGAGCGGAGTTCGGCGAGCTGCTGGGGACCGGCGCGGAGGCCCAGGCCAAAGCCATGCTCGGCCGCGCCCACGCCGAGCGCCTGGCGGCCCTGCTGACGCTCGAGGACCTGCTGGCTCGAGTGGCGCCGGCGATCCCCGATGCGGCGGCGCGAGTGGAGAATCTCGCCGAGCAGCGCGACGCGGCGCGCACAGCCGCCGCGGAAGCGCTCAGCGGCGCCGTCGCGGATTACGACAAGCTGTCCCAGCGCGGCCCGCAGGCGACGCGCTGGATCTCGCAGGCCGCGTTGGCCGGCGTCGCGCTGTTGCAGGCGCAGGTGGATTCCACCAACGCACCCCAGCATCGCGTCGCGGCGGCGCAGGCTATTCGAACCGCGGTCGAGGGGCGGCAGCAATCGCCCTACCTCAGCGGTCACGTGCTCGGTCTATACGCACTGTTGAGCGGAACCGCCGCGGGTGAGCCCGCCTCCGGACCGGCAGAATCCGACGCCGGTTCCCCCGCATCAGACGATGCCGCCGACGATTCCGGCGGTTGATGAACCATCGCCTGTGACAGTGAGAAGATTCGCGCGCGAGCTCCTCGGCGCGCAGGTGCGCCTGCGCTTTCTGAAGATCGCGTCGATACAACTACACCGAACCCGGTCGAGCGGCCGTAGCGCGACAGACGTGGTGAATTCGCCGGACTTGGCCGGCGCTGTCAGGGCCGGGCTGCGCCGGCCGAGATGAGCGCTTCGCCCTGCGGGGCCGGACTGACACTGTCCTGGACGATTGCGACGCCGGCCGCGACGCCGCTGCTGCCGTCCAGTTGGAGCTTTTCCTTCATTAGCCGACCCACCTTGAACTTGACCGTGCGCTTGGTGGGGACGCGGACCTTTTCCATCGTCTTGGGGTTCTGCGCCAGGCGTGCCGCCCGTTCGCGGATCTCAAACACGCCGAAGTCCCGGAATTCCAGCCGGTTTCCGTTGCCCAGTTCGGCGATGATCGCGTCCAGGAAATCCTGAATGATACGCTTGACCAGGACACGCTTGCCGCCGGTCGACTCTGCGATCCGATCGACAAGGTCCTTCTTCGTAATCGTGCTCATCGCGGTCCCCAATCCAGACGAATGATTGGCGTCGTACCACCGTTTGCAGTTGCGGCGCAACAGTCCAAGCGTGGGCCGGCGCCGCCGTCGCCGCTCCCAGCGACGTGATCGCTATCCTAGGGGCTGAGTCGGTGGTGTTCAAGCGGAATTCTCGGGCTGGAAACGAGTTACAACGGGGGTGAAAGCCGGACGGGCCCGATCACGACCGATAACCAACTGACCGATCGCGCGTCAAGATTGCCTAGGCGCGCCGGCGCTTGCCGCCGCGCCCGCGCGGCTTGGACTGTGCCGCGCTCGGTTTGTCGACTGAACTTCGCGATTGCCGGCGGCGTCGGGCGCGCCTGGCTCCCTCGGTCGAGCGCGGCTGGCGCTCGCCAAAGCCCGGCACGGCGCCCCGCAGCACATCTTCGACGCGCTGGGCGAGCACGAA
>CAYOHG010000210.1:0-6133 GCA_964403685.1 uncultured Planctomycetales bacterium | reverse complement strand
ACGCTGATCGGGTTTGCGGCGGCCGGCTCGCTGATCTTCCGGCTTTTCGGGATCACGATGGGGGCGTTCCGCATCGCCGGCGGAATCCTGCTGTTCATGCTGGCGCTGGACATGATGCGGGCGCAGCGGTCGCGGGTGCGCGCCAGCCCCGAGGAGGAACTGGAAGGCGTGGAAAAGGAGGATGTGGCGATCATTCCGCTGGGCATTCCGATGCTGGCCGGGCCGGGCTCGATCGCCACCGTCACCATGTTGATGGCCAACGCGCATGGCGCCCCGCTGCCCATCGCCCTCGTGATCGCGTCGATCCTGGTCACCGGCGCGCTGATCTACCTGATTCTCCGCGGCGCGACCATGCTGGAGCGCAGTCTCAAGCAGACCGGCCTGAACATCCTCAATCGCGTCATGGGACTGGTGCTGGCCGCGGTTGCTGTTCAGTTCGTCGTGAACGGGGTGCGCGACGTGCTGCCGCAGATCCTGGCGACGCCGTCGGATTGAAGGCCAGCGCCTCCGCGGGTAGCCGATTGGCGCGGAGCCGGCGGCGCAGGATCGACGCTGCGAAGCGATCCGAACGCGCCGCTGGGCCGCGAAACGCTACGACCGTGCCCGCGCGATGGCGCGCAGCACGACCGCGTGCACTTCGTGCGGTTGATGGAGATGCTTCCAGACGACCGGGGGCGTGTCCGGGTCGGCCGAGGTGATGGTGATCGTCCCCAGCCGCAAGGCGCGCTGATACCACGATTGCGTCAGGTCGGCGCTGGCGGCGCGGCGCAGCGCAACCTGCGTGCACTGCACCTGAAGCACGCCCTTGAACTTCAGGATGCGGCGGTTCGTCAGCACGAACAACCGGCTGGCCCATTGCAGCGTGCCGACCGCCAGCCGGGCCACGGCCGTCAGCAGACACAGGCTCACGACCGCGGCGGAGACCGCGGTCCAGCTTCGCGCGGCCGGGGCCAGCACCGCGGCCGCGACAATGGCGCTGGCGAGCACGATCCGCAGGGACGCGAACAGGACGTACCACAGCGACGGCTTGAGCGACAGCTCGATGAGCTCGTCGTGGTTGAGTAGCCGCGCGCGCAGCGGCGCGGTGTCCTCCAGCGCGGCTACGGCCGGGCCGTCCGCCTGCCATGCGGTGATGGGCGCCGCCTTTGCCACCGCTAGCGCTCCTCGAAAACCGCCGTCGTTTCGCGCCGCGCCGCTACCCGGGCCTGGCCGACGCGTGCCGCGGGCCGGCGGCCGAGGCAGCACTCGCCGGCGGCAACAGCTCGCGACGCAGCACGCCGATGTGCGGAAAGTTGCGATAGTGGTCGTCGAAATCAAGACCGTAACCCACGACGAACTCGTCCTCGACGTCGAAGCCGACGAAGTCGACCGGAACGTCCGGCGGGGCTTTGGCGCGCTTGCGCAGCAGCACCGCGGTACGCAGGCTGGCCGGGCGCCGCTCGGCAATCAGTTGCTGCACGCGGCGCAGCGTCCGGCCGCTGTCGAGGATGTCGTCGACGATCAGCACGTGCCGGCCGGCGACCTCGCCGGTCAGCTCGACCAGCGTGCGCGGCGGCGAGGGCTCGACGCTGCGGCCCGGATAGGTCGAAACGTGGATCGGAGCGATCTTCAGTTTCATCGGCAGCGAACGAATCAGGTCGGCCAGGAAGATGATCGACCCGGACAGAATCGGCACCAGCGTCAATCCGGCGTCCAGGCCGGCGTACACCGTGTGCAGCTCGGCGCCCAGCGCCTGCACCCGTCGCAGGATCTCGGCGTCGCGAAACAGGATGCGGTCGAGGTCTTCCCGCATGGCCGGAGTATAACCGGGCGCTGCGTTCGGAGCGGGTGCGCTCGACTCAAGGCACCGCGACGCCGAGCTGGCCGAGCGCCGCGCGAATGTCGTCGCTGCCGAGCAGCGCCTGCAGGTCCGCCATGAACTGATCGACCCGCGCGGCCGCGATCAGCAGGTCGCGATTCTCGCGCCACCCCGCGACTGAATTCGAACCGCAGTCCGTCGTTGATGCGGACATCCCAGTAGCGGTACTCGCGCTGCGTCCGCCAGGAGGTCAGCATCTGCTCGAGCGGGCGGCCTTCGGCCTGGTACTGGCGAAACTGCCGGAGTACGTAGATCAGCCCGACGCTCTCGAGATTCTCCGCTTCGGCGAGAATCTGCGCCTCCGGCAGCGTGGTAAAGCGATCGGTGTACTGGCGGATGACCTCCGCCGCGGTATCGATCACATCTTCGGGGAACAGGTCGGCGACGCGTTGGCGCATGGCTTCGGCAGCCAGCTCGCGCTGTACGTCGCTGGTTGGTCGGCAAAAAACCTGCCAGCGATCCAACTGGCCGCCACGGACCTGCTCGGCCCAGCCGGCGACGTGAAAGAGTGTGGATACGGTAATGACATCGTCGTTGGGCGGATCGCCGGCCAGCTCGGGAAGTCGCGCCAGCATCAGCGCCAGGGCGCGGACGCGCTCGCAGTGCTCCCACAGCCAGGGATCCTGGCGGCCGCTGCCATCGCGGAGCAACAGGCACTCGCGCGCTCGCGACGCGACCAGGTGGAGTTGTCCCATAACCCAGCCCATAGCGCGACTTCCGCGCCGTCCCCCGCTGGTCTCGTGCCGCGCGCCACCGCGGTGCGCTCGCAGCCCGGATCTTCCCGATCCAAAGGCTACCTGCTGGTTCGGCCGGCAGCAAGTTTGCGCCCGCCGGCCAGACAAAGTCGCGCCGCCGATCCGCCGATAGCTAGCGCAGTCAGCGCCGACGGTCGAACGTAGGGTCGAGGAAATCTCATGTCGACGGCGATACCCGCAACTCCTTCCACGGACAGCGCTTCAGCCAGCTCGGGCCAGGCGGACACGCTTTCGCCCGCGCTGCAGAAAGCGCTGTCGAAAGTGACCGAGATCAGTTCGCTGCCGGAGATCACCACGCACGTGGTCGCCGTCGTCGAGGATCCGAAATCCACCGCGCAGGATCTGCACGACATCGTCAAGCACGATCCCGCGCTGGCCGCGAAGATCCTGAAAGTGGTGAACTCCGCCTTCTACGGGCTGCCCTCGCAGATCTCCAGCCTGGACCGCGCGATTGTCATGCTCGGGATGAGCGCCGTGAAGAACATCGCGCTGGCGGCCTCTTTGTCGCGCATCTTCCGTCCGGGTCCGATCTCGGACCGCTTCAGCGCCCGCGACCTCTGGACGCACTGCATCGCGGTCGGCTCCTGTGCCCGGATGATCGCCGAAGCGACCTACGGAAAAGCCGAGGAGACGTTCGTCGCCGGCCTGGTGCACGACATGGGCCTGCTGGTCGAGTACCAGGTGCTGGCGGACAAGCTCCGTGAGGTGGTCGACCGCTGCCAGTCCCAGCCGCAAGACTTCCTCCGAGCTGAGCGCGAAATCATCGGTGCCGACCACACCCTCTTCGGCGCCGCGCTGGCCGGCAAGTGGAAGTTCCCGCCCGCACTGCGCTTTGCCATCGCGTATCACCATGATCCCGCGGCGCTCAAGCCCGAGGTGCGCTCGCTGCCCACCGCCATTCAGATCGCCGACATCATCTGCTGTCAGAACGAGATCGGCTTCTACCTCACCGCGCAGACCGGCGAAGTGACCGACGCGGTGCTTCAGACCATCGGAATCACCGAGGCCCGCCTGGGCGAAATCCTCGAGAAGCTGCCTGACCGTATCCAGGAAACCGAGAGCATCTTCAACGAATAGGCGTTCACCGTCTCGGGCCGCGGCCTGGCTACAATCCCCGGCGCTTCCGCCGCGCAGCCGGGATGGCCATGCCCCCAACTTCCACAAACGACGCACGGATCGCCGCCGCGACGGCTTTGGGCGAGGCGCTGCTGCCCGAGGAACTCGACAGCGCGACCGAAAGGCCCCCCGACACGCTGCCGGCCGGACCCGTCTGGCGACAAGTGCTGCTGCTGGCACTGCCCATGCTCGGCGAGCAGGTCGGCGTCTTTCTGGTCGGATTCGTCGATACCCTCCTGGCCGGGCGAATCAACAAGGAGGCCACCACCGCCGTCGGCGCCGGCGGCTACATGGGCTGGTTCGTGGCGATGGCCTTCATGCTGGTCAGCACCGGGGCCGCGGCGCTGGTCAGCCGCTCGCTGGGCGCCCGCGACCGCGACACTGCGAACCGCGTGCTGAATCAATCGCTGCTGCTGGCGCTGCTGGTGGGGGCGGCGGTCTGCGCGAGCGTACTGCTGGCCGCGCCGCTGCTGGCTCAGGCGCTGACCCAGACCGAGCTCGCGCGGCAGTATCTGACTCAGTACGTCCGCATCGACGCGCTGGGATATACGTTCTTCGGGGTCATGCTCGTGCTGGGCGGGGCCCTGCGGGCCGCCGGCGACACACGCACACCCATGATCATCATGCTGATCGTCAACCTCGTGAACGCCGGCGTGTCGGCAGCGCTGGTGTTCGGCTGGCTCGGTCTGCCGCGGCTGGAGGTGCTCGGGATCGCCATCGGCACGGTCGCGGCCCGCACGCTGGGCGGCCTGCTGATGGTCGTGGTGCTGCTGCGCGGACTGCGCGGCCTGCGGCTGCGGCTGGCGCTGCTGGGGGCGCATCGTCCGGTTCTCGGCCGCATTCTGCGGGTCGGCCTGCCGGCGGCCGGCGAAGCCGGTTTGTTGTGGTGTGGCCAGATGGGGTTCATCCTGGTCGTAACGCACAGCGCAGCCGGCGACGAGGCCACGGTGAACTTCGCGGCCCACACCATCGCCATGCGGCTCGAGGCCATCAGCTACCTGCCCGCGGTCGCGTGGATGACCGCCTCGGCGACGCTGGTCGGGCAGTATCTCGGGGCGCGCCTGCCTTCCGCCGCCGCACGCTCGGGTCACGTCGCCGCACTGCAAGCAGGAGCGCTGACCGCCTGCGTCGGCGCGGCGTTCTTCCTGCTGGCCGAGCCGCTCTACCGGCTGATGAGCGACGACGCGCTGGTCGTTGCGCGGGGGGCCGCGGCCTTCCGCTGGCTGGGCTGTATCCAGCCATTCCTGGGAATGGCGATCGTGTACATCGGCGCGCTGCGCGGCGCCGGCGACACCCGCACGATGATGCTCTTTTCGCTGGTCGGCAGCATCGCGCTGCGCGTCCCCGTAGCCTGGCTGGGCGGAATCGTACTCGACGGCGGGTTGCTCGGCTGCTGGGCCGGGATGTGGGCCGACAATCTCGCCAAGTTCGGCCTGGGACTGGGGCGGTTTGTCCACGGCGGCTGGCAGCGCATCCGCGTGTGACGCGCCTGGACGACCCTCGTGCCTGGCCGGCGGGCGCCGTCAGCTCACGCGGGCTGGCTGGCCGCCGCCGACGGTCCCCACAGCGGCAGAAACTGCTCCATGAACTCGAGGCCCAGATACGCGAGCAGTGCGAAGAACAGGGCGGTCAGCAGCAGCAGCGCGTATCCGCCGATCAACGCCAGCCCGTCGCGCTCGACGATCCCCAGGGCCAGCAGCAGCGCCGCCCACGCCGGCACGGTGTTGCTCAGCGGGATCGGCAGCGGCGCCATCAGCAGCAGGCCGGCCAGCCCCAGCGCGCAGCCGTTCAAGCGGTTCACGCCGAGCGTCTGCGTCAGCGCCGCCAAGCGCGGCCGCACGAGCCGCTCGATCCGTTCGAACAGTCCCGCACCGGAAGTGAAGACGCGCGCCACGCGCTCGCTGGGCAGCCCGCGCTCCAGCAGCCAGCGCGGCAGGTAGGGCACGCGGTTAAGCGCCACTCCCGCACCGACCAGCAGGATGATCAGCCCGAACGGCAGGCTGGTTCCCGGGATCGATACGGGCAGCAGGAACGGCACCGTCGCGATCATGCAGAACAGCAGCATGCCCTGCTCGCCGACGCGCTCGAGCAGCTCGCCGATGCGGACGCGGTCGGCCGGCAGCGCCGCGCTGACCTCGCGCAGCGTGGCCGACATCTTCCGCTCGATGCGCTGAAGCTCAACCCGCACGCGCAGCTCCCGCATTCCAATCGCCGCGGCATGATAGCGTCGTACTCCCGCCGCGCGCATGGAGCACAGCCGCCCCCGGCTGTGTCTGGAGTGAATGGAGCACAGCCGCCCCCGGCTGTGTCTGGAATGAATGGAGCACAGCCGCCCCCGGCTGTGTCTGAAGTGAATGGAGCACAGCCGCCCCCGGCTGTGTCTGGAATGAATGGAGCACAGCCG
>CAYOHG010000209.1:0-6143 GCA_964403685.1 uncultured Planctomycetales bacterium | reverse complement strand
GCGCCTGGTTCGTCGCTCATTGCCGGGCGCGGCGCGGTTGGCTGGGCGTGCTGCTGTGGGCCAATTTGAGCGCCGTGGCGACCGCCTGGGTCATGCTGGAATTCTCAACCGAATCGCTGCCGGAGGCGGTCCGGGCTGGCTTCGCGCAACTGACCGAAAGGCTGCCCTACTGCATTGCGCCGCAAGACCCAAGCCGAGTGCTCGCCTGGATGGTCAAGATGAGTGTGGCACTGATATTCGCCTCGCAGGCCCGGCGGATATCGGCGTTCTGTCGCGCGGCTGGCCGGCCGGCCTGACAGTCGTTTGCCGTGCACGCAGGCCCCAGCGGCGATTCTTCGTGGCCGCAGCCACAGATGGGGGCGGCTGTGCTTCGATTGCAACCAGGCCCCATGCGCCCGTTTTCACTTCACTTGGCGCTCGCCGCCGGTTACGATGTCTGCGGGTTTTCGGACGCCGTCTGTTGCGTCGCGCCCGTCAGGGCCGGCGCGCTTCGGATGTGAACAGGACGGCGCGGGGTCTTTTCGCCAGCACCAAGACAATACGGGTCGACCGATGTCCATTCGCACTGGAATGCTCATCGCTGGGGTGTTTCTGTTCGCTCCGCGTGCAAGCGTCGCGCAATGGCATCACGGGGGCGCTGCGGCGCGCCAGCCCGCAGACAGCGGCCTGCCCGCGCTGGAGCCGTACCGGCAGCCGCGCGTCGCCGTTGAGACGATTCGAGTCGGCATGCCGGGCGCGATCTACCTCGATCCGGAGTTCTGGGAAGCCGGCCGGATGATCATCTGGCAGGAACAGGTCGATGGTTCCGTCTGGATCGCGGATATCGACGAAACCGACGGCAGCCTGACTCCGGCGGACGGCCGCGGCCGGCGGATGGGATATGCGGCCCCGATCACGCGCACTCTCAACGGCCCGGAATTCGGCTACCACGTGAACGGACCCGACGCCTATTTCATCGGCTGGGATTCCGACGGCGTGCTCCAGGCTTTCCGCACGCGCATGTGGATTCCCGACGCGCTGCCCGAGCAACTCACCAGCGGCTGGAAACAGCGCTTCGCGCTGATCCCCAACTATGAGCCCGACGCGCCGCAATGCCGGCTGCTGTACTACTGCGGCTGGGTGCTGCCGCCGATCTGCTGGCGACATGAGAACGACGCATCCTCGGAGGGAACGGTGTCGCAGCCGGCCTCGCCGAGCTTTTCCGGGCCGCGCTGGATCCCGAACGAGTACACGGTGATCGCGGACATCCGCGTTGACGACGTAATCCAGGTGCTGGCGACGGACGTGCTCACCGGCCAGCAGCGCGTGCTGACCAGCGACGCCGGTAACAAGAAGGATCCGTTCATCTGGGACGCGCCCGACCTCGGCGGGCGCGCCATGATGTGCCTGGTGGACGTGAAGGCCATCGGCGTCTACCGCGAGATGGAAGATCAGTGGGTGCGCGTGAATACGGTCTCGATCGGCGGCGGCATGGAGACGCACTACAGCGCCGAGCCGTTCGTCTATCGCGGGCATAGCTACGCGTCGGTCGCGGTGGGAGACCCATTCTCGAGCGGAAACAAGGACATCTGGATCGTCTCGCTCGATCCGCAGCGACCGCTGGCGATTCGCGTGCACGAACCGTTCGAGGCCGAGCGAGTGGACCCCGAGAGCTACGTTACCGCCGACGATCGGCTGTTCCTGTACTACTACCATTACCCCGCCGACGGCGCGGACAGCAACGAGCTGTACGTCGCGCACGTGACGATCGACGACTGACGCCTGGCCGGCCCCGCCCGCGGCGCGGACCGGGTCACTCGCCGTACTTGCGCTTCATGTGTTTGCGTGCGGCTTTGTGCAGCCCCTTCCAGCGAGCGCGGTTCTCGGATTCAGCCGCCGGATCGTCGCGGCGCTCGAGATAGGCCAGCTCCCGAAGCTGCTTGCGAAAGCTCTCGAGTCGGCGCGGGTCGAGAGCGCCCGACTGCGCCGCGCGCAGCACCGCGCACCCCGGCTCGGCCTCGTGCGTGCAGTCGCGGAAGCGGCATTCCGCGGCGAGCGCGTCAATATCGGCAAAGGTCACCGCCAGCTCGCCGTCGGACGGCAGCGCCAGCTCGCGCATGCCGGGCGTATCGATCAGCACGCCGCCGCCGGGCAGCGGAATCAACTGCCGGTTCGTGGTGGTGTGTCGCCCGCGACCGTCCGAAGCGCGTACGCGGCCGGTTTCCAGCCGCTGCTCGCCGAGCAGGGCGTTGATGAGCGTGGACTTGCCGACGCCCGAGGAGCCGACCAGGGCCACGGTTACGCGCGGCCCGACCAGCGCCCGCACCGCATCCAGCCCCGCCCCGGAAACGACGCTGGTGGCGACCACCGGCGTGCCCGGCGCCAGTGCTTCGACCGCCGCGATGCACTCGTCAGGCTGCGCGCAGACGTCGAGCTTGGTCAGCACCAGCGCCGGTGCTACGCTGGCGGTGTACGCCAGGCTCAGATAACGCTCGATCCGGGCCAGGTTGAAATCGCGATCCAGCCCGGTGCAGATGAGCAGGGTGTCGACGTTGGCCGCGATCGCCTGCCGCGCGCCACCGCCGCCGGCGGCGGTGCGCGCCAGCAACGTGCGGCGCGGCAGCAGTGCGTGAATAGTGGCGGCGGTGGCTCCGTCGCGCGGCGCCACGGCCACCCAGTCGCCAACGGACGGAAAGTCCGCCGGTCCGCGCACACGGTGGCGAAAGTGCCCACTGACCGCTGCCCGCAGGGCGCGCGGGCCGCTGTAAACGATGTAGCTCTCACGATCCTGGCGCGCCACGCGGGCCGGCACCAGGCCCGCTTGCGTGTACGGCGCGAACGCTTGCACGAACGGCGGCTTCCAGCCGAGCTGTTCGAGATTCACGACAAGCCCTTTCCAGCGCCCCGCGGGCGCCGTGACGCTGCAACCGCAGATCGGGTTCAGCGCAATGACCCGGGACGTGCGGCGAGTTTCCGCACGAAAACTCGGTCAGACGGCTTGTCGAAGCAGAGTGCTACGCCGGCGGACGCGCCGGCCGTAACCGTGGGAGGGGCAACTACGGGGCATTCAGACCCGCGCGAGGCCCTGGAAGCCGCCTGCCGAACGACTGGATGTGATCACAACCCGCTCCATGGCAGCCTCCTTAGTGGGAGCCCCGGAAGTCGATTCACAATGGCCTCACTATAGCCATCGAACCCGACGCCCGCAACGGTATCGTCGTCGGGCGTGCGCACGGCGCAGGTACAAGCAGGATTTGTGATTGTGGCAAGATCGCATTCCGTCCGCCGGGTCGAATCGGATATTCTGATGGCGCGACCGCGAGTGTGGGCTGCGGTCACCGATTCCATCACGTTTGCGGGGAGAACAGCGTGCCAAACGAATCGTTGGGGAGGCTGTGCGCTCGCTGCGCGCTGACATTCGCGAGCATGTCGATCACCGTGAATGCATTCGCCGGCGGCAGCTTCGTCAACTTCGAAACGCCGCACGTCTCGCCGCTGGCGCTCACCGCCGACGGAACGCAACTGCTGGCCGTGAATACGGCGGACAACCGGCTGGAAGTGTTCAGCCTGGCCAGCGGCCTGCCGGTGTGGGTTGCGAGCATCGCCGTCGGCCTCGAGCCAGTCTCGGTGCGTGAACGCGCCGCCGGCGAGGCCTGGGTTGTCAATCATCTTTCCGACAGCGTCGCCATCGTCAACCTTTCGACCGGCCACGTGGTGCGCAGTCTGAAGACCGCCGATGAGCCGGCCGACGTTGTGTTCGCGAACAACCGCGCGTTTGTTTCCTGCTCTCAAGCCAACCAGGTGTATGTATTCAACCTGGCGAATCTCGACGCCGCTCCGACCGTCATCAGCATCGGCGCCGAGGAGCCGCGGGCGCTGGCGGTTTCGCCGGACGGCACGAAGGTAGTGGTCGCGATCTTCGAATCCGGCAATCTCACTTCCGTCGTCGGTGATGACGACGTGGATTCTCCGCTGGGTCCGTACGGCGGGCAGCTTCCCCCGCCCAACGCGGGAACCGGTTTTGACCCGCCGCTCAACCCGAACCTCCCACCCGCGCCGCGGACGTCCATCATCGTCAAGAAGGATCCGACCTCCGGCGACTGGCTGGACGACAATGGCGGCGACTGGTCGCAGTTCATCACCTGGGACCTGCCTGATCGCGATCTGGCGATCATCAATACGACTACGCTGAGCGTCACGTATGCCACCGGGCTGATGAACCTGAACATGCACGTCACCGTGCGGCCGGACGGGCAGGCGGTCGTGGTTGGCACGGAGGCCACCAACGAAGTGCGCTTCGAACCGAATCTCACGGCCCGCTTTGTGCGCTCGAACGTGGCGACCGTGAATCTCACCGCGCTGACCAAGACCGTTGCGGATCTCAACCCGCACCTCGCCAACGCGTACGCCAACGAACTGGGCAGCGTCTCGCCCGCCGAGCGCGCAGTCGGTCGCCGATCCGCGCGGCGTGGCCTGGTCCGTCGACGGCACGCGCGGCTACGTCACCGGCCAGGGCAGCAACAACCTGGTCATCATCGACGCGGCGGGCAACCGTGTGGGACGGGTTGACGTGGGGAGTGGCCCGACCGGCGTGCAGATCGACGCGGCCCGCCAGCAGCTTTACGTGCTGAACCGCTTTGACGGGACCGTCTCGGTGGTGAATACCGGGACCGACACGGAGGTAACGCGCGTCGCGTTCTACGACCCCACGCCGACCGTGATCCGGGACGGTCGCCCGATGCTGTACGATGCGCACGCGAATTCCGGACTGGGCGTGACTGCGTGCGCCTCCTGCCACATCGATGCCCGCACCGACGCGCTGGGCTGGGACCTGGGAAACCCCGCCGGCGACACCAAGCAGTTCAACCAGGATTGCCAGACGGGCGTGGGCACAAGCTGCGAGGACTGGCACCCGATCAAGGGGCCGATGATGACGCAGCCGCTCCTGGGCGCCGTCGGCATCGAGCCGATGCACTGGCGCGGTGATCGCGAAGACCTGTTCGCGTTTACGCACGCGTTCGTCACGCTGATGGGCGCCGACGCCGACCCCAGCCCGCAGGATATGGCCGCGTTTCAGGCCTTCCTCGCGACGATCGCGTTCTACCCGAACCCCAATCGCACGGCCGACGACCAGTTGGTGACCTCGCTGGCCGGCGGGAATCCGGTGACCGGGTTCGACCTCTACATGAACCGCAACAACGACCGCTTCATTCTCACGTGCAACGATTGCCACGACATCACGCGCTTCGGCACCAACCAGCGCATCATCCCCGGTGATGACCTCGAGCTGCCGCAGAGCTTCAAGGTCGCCCCCTTGCGGACGGTCTACGAGAAGATCGGCATGAACAAGTCGTCGGCCCAGAGCAACCGCGGCTTCGGCATCATGCACGACGGGCAGGACGCCGACCCGTTCGAATTCCCGCATCGCGGGCCGTTCACGTTCTCGTTCGGCGCCAACGGCGAGCAGCAACGCCGCGATCTTCAGGCGTTTGTCTACTCATACCCCAATGGCACGCACGCCGGCGTCGGCCAGCAGGTCACGCTCACCGGCGCGAACAACAACAACGCCGACGTGCAGGCCCTGCTCACGCTCATGTTCAACGAGGCGAGCGCCGGCGACGTCGGCGTGGTCGTCAAGGGCCGCATCGGCGGAATCGTGCGCGGCGGAGCGTACGCCGGCAGCGGGAACGTCGCGATGGACCGCGAAGGCGAGACGCTCACCACTGCGGCCCTGATCGCCGGCGCGACCGCCGGCAATGAGGTGACCTTCACGATGGTCCCCGCCGGCACGCAGACGCGCATCGGGATCGACCGCGACGAGGATGGTTTCCTCGATCGCGACGAGCTTGAGCACTGCGGCGACCCGGCCGATCCGCAACTGGGTCCGGCCGACCTGAACCTCGACGGCGCCATCGACCTGGACGACCTGTCGATCCTGCTGGTGAACTTCGGCGCCAGCGGGGCCGACTGGTCCGATGGCGACATCACGCTGGACGGCGCGGTCGACCTGCTCGACCTCAGCGCGCTGCTGATCCGCTTCGGCAGCAATTGCCCGTAGTAGGGAACGAATCGCGAGAAGGAATGAACCGCCGCGGCCGCGTCGCGAAATGCGCTGAGCGCCATGCCACGTCACGAGCCGCGCGGTATGCCATAGCGCATCACGA
>CAYOHG010000208.1:0-6152 GCA_964403685.1 uncultured Planctomycetales bacterium | reverse complement strand
TGATCGACAACTACTCGAACTTTCTAGGACGCAAGTACAGTCTGACGGATCAGCAGCTCGAGTTCACCGGCCGCATGCTGCGTGAACGGTCGCATCAGTTCCTGGACAAGCATGAGGACGATCTGCGCACGCTCGTCGCGCGGCTTTTCGAGGTGCGGGCGGGAGCCGACATGTCGCCCGAAGAGCTGATGGAGTGGGGCCAGACCGCCGCGCCGCTGTACTTCGAAGCCAAAGAGATCATCGTCAAGGGCAATGAGGACTGGCGCGGGATTCTGACCGACGAGCAGAAGGCGATTCACGACGGTGATCTGAAGATGATGACCGACAGCTTCGCCACGACCGAGGAGCAGCTCAATCGCATCGTGGAAGGCAAAATGTCGGTTGAGGAGTTCCGCAATCCACGTAAACAGGGGCGCCAGCCGCGCAAGCCGCGTCCGCCCGCAGGCGGCGCGCCCAGCGACGGGCCGGCTGGGCCGGTGGCCAGGCAGCCGGAAGCGGCCGAAGTGACCGATACACCGCAGGACGCCCAGCGCCGCACCCGCGGTGGACAGCCACAACCGCCCGGAGCCGACGCCAGCGCCGAAGCGTCTCAGGACGCCGGCGGCGATGCACCCGGCCAGGTGATCCAGCCACCCGGGCAGTCGGGCGGGTCGCGGGTCGCGCGTCCGGGTCGCGCCGACGACACCGGCGACGCGAACACGGTTCGCGGCGGTCGCGGCGCGTCTCGTGGCGCCGCTTCCGGCAAGGACTGGGAAACTCGCTGGGATCAGTACGTCCGCGAGTTCATCGAGCGCTACGAGCTGAACGATGCGCAGCAGCAGCAGGCGCAGTCGATCCTGAAGGACTGCAAGACCCGCGGCAGCCAGCTTCTGGCCTCGAAGAAAGGCGAATTCGACGCGATCGACGCGCGCACGACCGAGGTCAACAAGAGCGGCGACAGGAACAAGAGCAAGGAACTGGCCGAGCTATCCAAGAAACGGGCCGCGCTGCTGACGCCGCTCGATGATATCTTCGAGAAGCAGCTCAAGCCGCGGTTGGACAAGTTGCCAACGCGCGCTCAGCGCAAGGCCGGGGATGCGAAGAAGCCAGCCGGCCGGGGCGCGAAATCGCCCGTCGCGCCGCAGAAACAGCGCACCGCCCGGCCCGAGTCGCCGCCGCAGCCCGAGGCGGAGAATCCGGCCCCCGAGGCGCAGGAATCGCCGGGCCAGGACCCGCCCGAGGAGTCGCAGCCGGCCGAACCCGATCCAGCCGAAGAACCTCAGCACCCATAACCGCGCACGCCGCGGCGTGATGAACGCGCGAGCGCATTTCGCCGATTCTACCATCAGCCGCGTCGGATCGGCGCGCGGAGTTGGAGCGCGTAGCCGGCGGATTGTGCCGAGATTAGGATGGTCCCGGAAAGCCGGGCCGACGAGAGCTAGGAGACTGGCATGCGTGGATTGCTGAAGCGCGGTCGGATCGGGCTGGTCGCGGCATCTCTGGGCGGCAGCGTCCTGGTGCTGGAAGGCTGCGACCCCACCGTCCGCGGGACGGTCCTCAGCGGCGTCGAGGGCGCGTCGACCACGCTGGTGACTACGATCATTCAGGCGTTCTTCGAATCGCTGCTGGCCCAGGACGAAGGCGACGCCACGATCGTCCGCCATTTCGCCGCAAGCGAAGCGCCGTTGCTCGGCTGATTCGGAACGTTGCGCCGCGCAGCCGTCAGCCAGTGTCCGCGCCGGCCGGCACGGCCTGCGCCGTTCGGGCCTGGCGCGTCTGTGCCATCTGAATCGCCAGTCGAATAGCCGCGATCATGCTGCCGGGGTTGGCGCGGTTCTTCCCCGCAATCTCAAACGCCGTTCCGTGGTCCGGGCTGGTGCGAATCACGGGCAGCCCGAGCGTGACGTTCACGGCCTCGTGAAACGCGCGCATCTTGACGGGAATCAACCCCTGGTCGTGGTACATCGCCACGACGCCGTCAAAGCGGCTGAGAACCTCGGGCGTGAACGCGGTGTCCGCCGGCAGTGGACCGCTGACGTCCAGACCGGCGGCCCGAGCCATCGTGACGGCCGGCTCGATGATCCGCAGTTCCTCGTCGCCCAGCAGGCCGTTCTCGCCGGCGTGCGGGTTCAGCCCGAGCACGGCCAGCCGCGGCCGCGCGATCCCGAACCACTCGCGCAGGGCTTGATTCAGCAGATCGATCGGCTGATGAACCAGTCCGATGGTGAACTCATTGCGCAGCTCGAACAGCGGAACGTGATCGCTGGCCAGCGCCACGCGCAGATTGCCGGCGACGAAGGCCATGCAGATGCGGCGGGTTTCAAAGCGCTGCGCCAAAAAATCGGTGTGCCCGCGAAAACGGTGCCGCGCCAGTTGCCACGCTTCCTTGCAGATCGGCGCCGTCACCAGAGCATCGATCTGGCCGGCGCGCAGGTGTGCCACGGCCGCGTCGACGAAGCGGAAGGACGCGCGGCCGGCCAGCTCCTCGGCGCCGCGCTGGCCGTTGAGGTGGACCGGCGGCAGATCGTCAAAGTCGGTTACCAGCACGCCGCGACCGACGCGCGGCCGGCCGTCATAAGGCTCGCGCCACCAGAAGGGCGGCAGCTCGGCATGATCGGCCGCCACCTCCAGGACGTCATGCAGTCCAAACACCACGTAACGCGCCAGGGACCGCAGCGCCGGGTCGGACAGCGCCTTGACCACGACCTCAGGACCGATGCCCAGCGGGTCGCCCATGCTGATCCCGATCACGGGCTTGTAGTCGCCGTTGACAGGATCGCCGGGCGTCATGGCGCGAACCCGCTTTCGCGCAAGCGTTCGAGCGTCAATCCGCTCCCGTCACCTGCTCGGCCGGCGGCCAGCGCTTCCAAACGGGCGATCACGAGCCGTGCGAGAATGTCGGTTTCCAGATTCACCCGCGCGCCGGGCTCGCGCGCCGCGAGCGTGGTGCGCTCCAGCGTCGCCGGAATCAGCGCAACCGAAAAGCACGCGCCGCGTACAGCGGCAATCGTCAGGCTGGTGCCGTCCATGGCGATGGAGCCCTTGCGGACAATGCAGGGGCGCAGCTCGGCGGGCGGCTCGCACCACAGGACCCACTCGCCGCCGCCGCGTTCGACCTGCTTCACCAGCCCGATCCCGTCCACGTGCCCCTGCACAAAATGACCGTCGATGCGGTCGCCGACGCGCAACGAGCGTTCTAGATTCACGCTGTGGCCGACCTCGAGCGCGCCCAGCGTGCTGCGCCGGAGCGTCTCCGGAACGACGTCGAAGCCGGCCTGATCCGCGGCTTTTTCCACCAGCGTGAGGCAGACGCCCTGGACGGCGACACTGGAGCCGACGGGCAGGTCGGCGAAATAGCCCGGCGGACCCGCCAGCACGAGGCGCGCTGCCTGGCCGGTATCGGCGCGGCTGAAGGAAGCGCGGCGCGCGACGACCCGACCGACGGCTTCGACGATTCCCGCGAACATGACCTGATCCAGCGCCGAAGCGCGTGCACGACTCCGGTCCCAGGCGATTCTGAAACACCAAGGGCACCGTCGCACGTTGGCGGCGGTGCCCTTTATTGTAGTCGGACCCACAAGTTGCGCGGCGCGGAATCCGCCGCGTCAGGTTTGCGGATCGAACGCCCCGGCCGAGAACAGCTCGATCGCGCCTTCGGGAATCTCGATCGAATCCGGGTTCGCCTGGGCCTGTTCGATGGCCGCCTGAAGGTCCTGGACCGTGTTGATCTCGTTGATTACCAGGAACTCGACGATCACGTCGGCCTGCTCGTCGGTCAACGTAAGGTCGATGACCTCTCCCTGCGACGCGGCGAACTCCTCGGCGGTATCCGCCAGGATCTGGACTTCCGTGCCCGTCAGGCTGGTCATGCTCCCACCGGCGATCTTGGCGGCCGCGGTGAAGATATTGCCGCCGCTGCCACTGGAAGACGGGCATCCGGTCAGGGTCGTCAGCAGTATACCGGTCAGGAGGGTGAATCCCGTGCGTGTCACGTAACGAAACATCGCGCTCTCCCTAGAACTGGTCTTCCCGAATGTCCTGCGGATCCGCGTTGATGAAGTTCTCGCGCAGGTTCGTTTCGTCGATCGCGCTGGGCAGCACCGTGTTGGGCGAATCCAGCAGCTCAGTCAGTTCATCGGCCGAGTTCACCTCGTTCTCTCGGATGAAATCGACGATCGCCTGAGCTTCGTCGTCGCCGTACGTAGTGAACGCGGTCGCGTCGCCGTAGAACTGGACTTCGTCCGGCGTCAGTTCGACCCAGGTGCCGGCAATCAGCTTGTCGAGGGCGGTATCCAAATCGCCGCCGAACTGGTTGGCCAGACGCTCCTCCTGGAGCAGGGCGTTGATGATCAGCTCGTCGATGCCCAGGGTAGAAAGCTGATCGCGCATTTCCTGCGGGGTCAGGTCCTCGCTGGTCAGAATCTCGGAGATGTCGTCGGTCGTCACCGGCAGGGCGCCGTAGGTGGTGAAGCTGCCGCAGCCGACCGCGGCCATGAGCCCGGTCAGCGCCAGGCTTGCCAGTGGCAGTGTGTATCGCCTCATGCCTGTCGCATCTCCTGTGGCCGGCGGCCGCGTCGCCGCCTCGACCAGTCTAGGCGGCCGGACGGTGTCCGGTTAGTATACGAGCCGGCGGAAACGTCACAACGCATGGCTGGGTCTGGCTCCGGCGCCGGCCGGCCGCCGCGGTCCGGGCCACGGGGGCCGCGCCGCGGGATGGCCGGATGCAGGTAGCGGTCGTCGGATTTCCACTTTCGGGCAAGTCGACCCTTTTTTGCGCCATATCGGGTCTGCGCCGGGACCACTTGAAACTGGGCGAGGAGAATCTCGCCGCGGTCAAGGTTCCCGAGCCGCGGCTGGACTGGCTGGAAGCGATTTACCACCCCAAGAAGCGCACCGAGGCGCACATCGATTTCGTCGATCTGCCCGGCAGCCTCGAGGGCGAGGCCGAGCACGCCGGGTTCACGCACCATCTGCCGGTGCTGCGGCAGGCCGATGCCCTGCTGATCACGCTGCGCGCCTTCGAATCCGACGCCGTTCCCAAGCACCGTGAGCGCATCGACCCGCAGGAGGATTTGCGGCTGCTGCGCGAGGAGCTGCTGCTGGCCGACTTAGTCTCCTGCGACAACCGCATCCAGAAGCTCGAGAAGGCGGTGGCCAAGCCTTCCAAGGAGCGCGACGGGCAGAAGCGCGAGCTCGAGCTGCTGGCGCGCTGCCGCGCGGCGCTGCACGGTGAAAAGCCGCTGGCCGGGGTCGTCAGCCCCGGCGAAGAAGAGCGCATGCTGCGCAGCTTCGGCTTCCTCACGCAGAAGCAACTGGTTGTCGCCATCAACGTCGGCGAGAGCGACATCGGCAAGCCCCCGCTGGTGCGCGACCCACATTCCGCCGCGGTGCTGAACGTCTGCGCCGCGCTGGAAGCTGAGATCATCCAGATCGAGCCGACCGAGCGGCCGGCGTTCATGCAGGAATACGGCATCGCCGCGCTGGCACGAGACCGGATCATCCGCGCCTGTTTCGATGCGTTGGGCATGATCTCCTTCCTGACGGCCGGCGAGGAGGAGGTGCGCGCCTGGCCGATCCCGCGCGGCGCCAGTGCGGTCGAAGCGGCCGGCAAGATTCACAGCGACCTGGCCCGCGGCTTCATCCGCGCGGAGACGGTCAGCTACGCCGACTTGCACGCCTGCGGATCGATGAAAGCCGCCAAGGCGGCCAACAAGGTGCGGCTGGAGCCGAAGCACTACGTCGTCCAGGACGGCGACGTAATGAACATCAAGTTCAACGTCTGACGCTCGCCGGCGCGGCCCCGCCGGTCGTCTGCGCGTCGCGCCGGACGTTGCGAGGATGCCGGCATGTCTCACCAGCTCCCCGTTTCCTCGGTTTCGTACCGCATGATCGCCCGGCGGCGCGGCCTGGTCGCCGGACTCGCTCTGCTCACGGCGCTGGCCACGATCGCCGCCGGCGCGGAGCGGTTGACCACCGCGGATCAGTTGCGTCGCGTGATCGACGTTGATCGGCTGATGCGGCCGCCGGCGGATGGTGAGCGGGCCCTGCTGTTTTCGAGCTTTGACCGGGCGTCGCAGCGCGTCGAGGGCGAGCGCTACGTTGCCTGGGACGCCAACAACGACAGCGGGCAGTTCCTGGGGCAGACCGCCGACGGCTGGGACGTGCTCGCGAAG
>CAYOHG010000207.1:0-6165 GCA_964403685.1 uncultured Planctomycetales bacterium | reverse complement strand
AGGTCGCTCACTCCCCACGCTTCGCGCATCGCAACCGCCGCGTAGATGCCCGTGATCGGCAGATTGATGAAAAAGAGGTGCGTGCCTTCGTCGGCGCGCGGAGAATTCTCGCGGATGTCCGCATAGATCAACTGCTCGCTGCGCACGATGCCGCGCCAGACGTAGCGATACAGTCCGAAGGACCACAGCCCCAGCGCCAGAATCGCGCCCGCCGCAATCCAACGCCCCCAGCCACGCAGCGATGAAATCAGCCGAGCGTACACCAGGCTCGACCCTACCGCCGGCAGGTACGCGAAGTGCGGCATCAGAAAAACCGGAATCACCGGCGCGAGCGCCAGCCCGATCCACGCGGGCGCCAGCCAGCGATCGGGCTGCCGGCGCGTGGCAAACAGATACCACGCCGCCAGCACCCCCAGCAGCGCGGCCATCAGCGCGATCGGCAGCCATTCCGAGGCTGATATCCCGCCGTGCGCCGCGACCCCCAGCAGCATCGGCGTGTGCACGAACAGCGCGAAGACCATGTGCAGCAGCTTCACGCCGGCCCACAGCACGAATTCGACGCCCGCCGGACGGGTGAAGTAGATATCCGGCGGCGGCACGGTCGGGAAGATCGCCAACCGCCAGTAGAGGTAAGCGCCACCGGCCAGTGCGAACGTCAGGTAGACGGACCAGCGCCCGGCGACGCGCGGCCAGCCGCCGCGGATCGCATCCAGCAGAGGCAGCAGCAGGGGCAACCCGATTGCCGTCTCGCGGCTGAACAGCGCCAGCAGCCAGAGCCCCAGCGCCCCGCAGACGCGGACGATCTGGCCGCGCCTCGGCTTTTCACGCGCACATTCCGCCGTGTTCAGCGGTCCCACGTAGAGCACCGCCGCAGCCAGAAAGAACACGCCGCTGATCAGCGCATTGCGCGCCGCGATCCAGCTTACCGAAAAGACGGATTGCGGCTCGGTCGCGAACAGCGTGGCGGCCAGGATCGCCGCGAACAGGCCGAATCGAATCCGCCGGGCCAGCGCGTAGACCAGGATGGTTGCCAGCCAATGCCAGGTCAGCGCGAAGGCGTGGACGATGCGCGGGTCATGTCCGCCGGCGAAGTACTCCAGCTTCATCAGCAGCATGGCGACAGGCCGCGCGTAGCGAAATTTCAGCGGCTGCTCCTGCCACCATAGCTCGACCAGCGGACCGGGGAGATCGAAGGTCGCCGCCTCGACGTGGTCGGTGAAGCCCCAGCCGTAGTCGCGCAACGTGGCCCGGTGCCAGTGATCGTCGTAGTACAACCCGTCATGCAGCGAGCCGCCATGCGCCATCAAGACCACCAGGCCTAGCAGCAATGCGATCAGCAGGTCCTGTCGGCGCTCGGCTTTCGCCAAGGCATGGGCGGAGGCGGGCGGCGCGGCTCTCAATCGGAGCTACTCCAGGTATCCCAGCGCGCGCAACTGTTCCTCGACGCGGCGCTGCTCGTCAACGGTCGCGGGCGGCGCGGCGACCGCCGCTCGGCTTGCCAGCGCGAACCGCTCCGCCAGCGCCCGCAGCTCGTGGCAGCGCTGCGGCTGCTCGCCGGCCAGGTTGCGGGTCTCATCCGGGTCGTCGTGCAGATCGTAGAGCTCCACGGGCAACTCGTCGTTCTCGGGCCCGTACGTGTACTTGTAGCGCTCGGTGCGGACGCCCCGCAGCTCCAGGTCGATGGGCAGGCCGCTGACCGAAAGAAACGCCGGCGGCGACTCCCACGGCCGCCCGGCTAGCAGCGGCACAAGCGAGCGGCCCGCGATCGGCGGTAGCGCCTCTGGCGGCACGCCCGCCAGCTCACACAGTGTCGGCAGAATGTCTGGCTGGCGCACCATGCGCTCGATGGTTCGCCCGCCGCTGAAGCGCGGCGGCGCGTACAGGATCAGCGGAACGCGCACCAGGCTTTCGTACACGTGCAGCATGTGCCCTTCGTCGAGGTTGTGTTTGTACGAGTTGATCCACATGCGCAGCTGCATGTCCGCCAGTCGCTGAGGGCCCAAGCTTCGCGCCAGCGCTTCCACCCGGGGCTGCGCCCGCTGCGCATCGATCAGCCCGCGCCGCCGCAGCATCCGCGTGAGCTTCAGCGGGACACCCAGCGCAAGCAGGTCGTGCAGCCACAGCCAGGGCGTCAGCCGCAGCAGGCGCAGGCGATCCCCAAGCCGCTGCCAGGTCGAGTAGCGTGGCAGCGCTGCCGGCTGCCGAACACGCAGCGACCGCAACGCCGGCGTGGCCTGCCCGTAGAACGCCTGAAGCGCGCTGGGCCCGGCCCACTGCGCCATCTGGTACGGCAGCAGCCCCTCGGCTTGATCGACCTTCAGCAGCCGCCGGGCATAGTCGACCGCGGTCCCCGGTCGATACGGCTGGTCGCGCAGCTTCTCACCATGATCGCCGGTCAGCGCCACGATCGTCTCGTCGGGCAGGGCCGCCAACAGCGGCTCTAGCGCGGCATCCAGCGCGGCGACGGCGCGGTCATACTCGCTGGCGCCGTGCGCTTCGGACCGGAATTCCGGCCGGACGCAGCGCGGCGGATGCAGCTCCCACAGGTGCAGCAGCAGGAAGAACGGCGGGCGATAGTGCCCGCGGCCAAGCCGCTCGATCAGTTGCGCGCCCCAGGCCGTGTGCAGGTAGTCGCATGGGGCGCGGTATTCGTAGTGCTCGAAGCCGCGCGCCAGGCCCATCTCCGGCAACAGCGGCCCGGTCACTTCCGCGTACGTGTGATAGCCGCGCTGCGCGAGCGCGTCGGTCAGCAACGGTACGTCCGCGGGCAACCGGTAGCCCCACACCAGGTGCACGCCGTGCCGCGGGCTGTATTCCCCAGTCAGCAGGCTGCTGAACGCGGGCGTGGTGCAGGCTTTCTCGACGATCGTGGTTGGCAAGCGGACGCTGCGCTGGGACAGTCGATCCAGGTGCGGCGTACGAACGCGGCGGGCGGCGCCGAGGAAACGGTCCGAGCGGGCGCAGTCAACGACGATCAGCAGGATATTGGGTGGCCGGTTCATCGCCACGGGCGCGGCAGCCAGCGCGGCACGCTGCGCAGGTATTGCTCGTACGGCTGGCCGAAGCGCTTTCGGAGGAGCGGCTCCTCCAGCAGCACGACCTGCAAGTGCGCCAGCGGCACCGCCAGCAGGAAAAGCAGCAGAACTCCGATCGAGGACCAGACCAGCGCCAGCGCGCCGAGCATGCCGACGACGCAGGCGGCGATCGGATTGCGGCAGAATCGAAACGGTCCGTCGCAGACGAATGCGCTGGGCGGATCGAACTCGACGTACGCGCCGCGGCCGCGCGTGCTGAGCACGTACGAGCAGCCCAGGTAGATCGCCAGCAGCGCGAACAGCAGCAATCCGCCGACGATGCGCAGCGGCGCCGGCAGCGTGAATTGCCAGGCCGGCAGCCAGGCATCCAGTTGCCGCGCCGCCAGCGGCAGCAGCACCAGCACCACGGAAAGGAAACCCGCGCAGTAGACCACCATTCGCAGCTTCAGCGGCACGCGCTGCAAGGGCGATCGTGCCGGACGGATTTCGCGGGGCGTCTCGACGGGCACGGCGTCTACCATCGCACAACAAATCCGGCGGACATCCACTTGCTCGATTCGACCGAGTGCAGCGCAACCGTCTGGCCGCGCGCCAACTCGCCCGAGCGCACCACCTCGTCAAGGTGAATCAGGATCGACGCTCCGCCGCAGTAGCCCGTGCGCGCCGCGCGGAACTTCATTTGCTCGGGCGTGGCGTGCAGGCGCTGGCAGAAGGCGTTCATGTTGTCGTCGTAGAGCTGCTTGGACGGGATCGACCAGATGAAATGCGCGACGCTGCGCGGATCAAGCCGCAGCGACTCGAGCATGCGCACCACGCCGTTGAGCAGAAACGGTCCGGCGTCGCGGTTGACGGCGGCGAAATCCTGGTCGAGGTGATGCCCGCCGCGCTCGATGACGCCCAGCGTAGGCTGACCCGCGCCGCGCACGTCTTCGACGCCGCCGCCGGCGGTCATGCCCGGGGCGCGTCTGCCGCCGACCGACTCAACGAACGCGCCCAGCACCTCGGCGGGCAGGTCTTGCGGCGCGTTCGACGGCGCCTGCCGCAGGACCAGCGCGGCGCTGCCGTCGGCCAGAATGTAGCGGAGCGTCGCCTGGGTCTTGGTGACCCGCGACTGGTTGAAGTAGCAGCCCCGCAGGTAAACGCTCGAAAGCTGCGGGTAAACCACCAGCGCGGTGCGGTAGCGTCCCAGGCGCAGCGCGTCGTAGGCCACCTGCACGCACTTGCCGACACCTGAGCAATTCGAGTGGATCTCCATCTCCGCGCAGGACTCGATCCCCAGGCGCTCCTGAAGCACCGTGGTCGTCGGCGGGGTTGTGCGGTCGTAGCTGGGTGCCGACAACAGCAACAGGTCGATGTCGGTCGGTTTCAGGTCGGCCGACTGCAAGGCCCGCCGGGCGGCCTCCTCGCCAAGCGACGCGAGCGTGTGCGTCAGTTCGTGCGTTTCGGGATCAACGGCGAAGTGGCGCGTCTCGACACCGCTGCCGGCCAGCATCCGCCGGCCGACCGTCTGGACGAACGTCTGAACCCGCTCGGGCGCTTCGCTGAGGTGGCCAAGTACGTCGTCAATGCGGTCGTTGGGAACGGGATCATTGGGCAGGAACGAACCCGTCCCCGCCACACAAACGCGGTGCATTGTCGCCATGGACACTCTCGTGGTCGCAGATCGCCGCCGGGCGCCCGACCGCCACGCGCCCCATCCCGCTCGCGGGACCGCGTATCATTCTCCCCGTCTCTGCGCCTGTCAACCGAACGCTGGCCGGTTTCAATCCATTCGGCGCTACTGCGCCCGGCAGCGCCCGCTACTCGTCGCAGCGCTGGCAGGTCGCGCAGACCGAATCCAGCAGCGTTGCGGCGCTGGCCGCGCTCAGCCGGCTCTCATCAAAGCTGATGGTCCAGTTCACGTGATCGGCGCCGAAGGACGCGTTCAGCATGAAACCGCGCACCGGCGACGGTACGGTCACACCGTAGACGCGCGCCAGGCGTGTTCCGCAAAACCGGTCTGACAGCGCGTGACGAGCGCCGATCAGCCCGAGCGGGACGGCCGGCGGGTGCTGCAACCCCAGCGGCAACACGCTGCGCCCACGCCGCAGCGCCGCCGCCGCCTGGCTGATGAGCCAGTCGAACGGCACGAGCGAAAGGGCGCGCAGTTCGCAGAGAGCATCGAGCAAAAAACCCTCGCGCAGGGACCGCTGCACGGCGGCGAACAGTTCCGCCGCCGCCTCGCCACGCCGCGACAGGCGATCCGCGCGGATCCGCACCGGCAGGGTCGAAAAGAGGTTGCGGCAGACCGGCGCCAGGTCGCGCGAACGGCGCTGATCGACCACCAGCCAGGCGGTGTACTGGTCGGCCGGGTGGGCCGCCGCGCCGCGCAGCTCGTGCACGGCCCGCAAGGCGGAGAGCCGGATGAACTCCACCAACCGTTCCGCGCGCGCCGTGCGCCGCACCGCCATCTGCATCGCGGCCCACTCCGCGATCGTTCCGCGGCGTAGCAACACCCGCAGGCGGCCGAACGGGGGGCCGTAGCGCGTCGGAACCAATTGAGCCGCAGGGCCGGCGTCGAATTCGCGCTCGTTCCCCGCGCGACGCGCGCTCCACCCGAGCCGGCGGCGCAGCGCGCGCCAGCCGGCCGCGAGCACACCGGGCGGCTCGCCGAGGCGGCCGAAGTCGCCGCGGCGTTCGTCGCCGAACGAGCGGACGCTCGCCGGATCGGCCTGGGCCTCGTGGAATTCGCTCAATCGCCGCAGCAGCAACAAACCGGCGCGGCCGTCCATCAGCATGTGCGGGTAGCGCAGCACAAGCACCGCGCCGCCCGCCAGTTGATTGAACAGATCGAATCGTAGCGCGGGGCGCTGCGACCAGTCGGTGCGTTGCGCCATCCAGGATTCGCCCATTCGAAGTACGTCGTCCGCGTCGCGCGCGGCCGGAAAAGCATGTTCCGTCAGAACCGCGTCGATGGGCGGCGGCGCGGCGCTGAACCAGACTGGCTCGCCGTCGCGCCGCCGACCGAATCGCGCCACCGCAACCGGATAAGCGCGCAATACGCAGCCGATCGCACGGCGCAGCGTTTCCACGTCGAGCGCGCCAGCGAGTTCGAGGTGAATCTGCACGTCCGCGCCGGGCAGTCCCAACC
>CAYOHG010000206.1:0-6169 GCA_964403685.1 uncultured Planctomycetales bacterium | reverse complement strand
GAAGGAAGCTCAGGCGTACTACGAGTCGAATAAGGACAAATACCGCCAGCCAGCCGAGGGGCCGACCAGCAACGCCAGCGACGCGGCCGACGCGCCCGGCCCCATTCTCAGTTTCGAGGAGGTTAAGGACCGCGCCCGCGCCGACGCTCGCCGCGAAAAATCGATCATCGAGGCTCAGCGCCTGGTCAACCGGCTGCGCGAGGAGTTCACCCGCGCGCCGGCCACGCACGAAAGCGGCGCAAGCCAGCCGGCGGCTTCATTCGATGCGCTGCGCGCGCGATTTTCCGAAGAGTTTCCGATCGTGCACCGTACGACCGAACTGGTCGATGCGGATGCCCTCCGCCGCGAGGTGGGCTTCAATCAGGCGCGCGTCACAATCGAGGGGCGGACGGTCTCGGCGGTCATGCTGGCCTTTCGTGTCGAGGGTCTGGCCACGCCGGTCGCGGATGACTCTCTGCCGATCCTCAAGGTCGGCGAGCCGGCCCCGGTGGTGCTGAATTTTCGCGGCTTCGACGCGGCGCGCCGCCAGCCGAAGCCCTACCAGGCCTACCTCTTCCGCGTGACGCAGGCGGCACCGGCGGCACCGCCCGAGTCGCTCGAAGCCGTGCGCGAAAAGGTGCTGGCGGACGTGCGCAATGAGCGCGCCCATGTCGCCGCCGGCGAGCAGGCCCGCAAACTCCTCGACCGCGCCCGCGCGGTCGGGCTGGAAGCGGCGATCGCCGAAGCGGGGGAACTGAAGGAGCTGTTGACCGCGGCGACCCAGCCGGCCAGTGCGCCTGCCGAGTCGCAGCCCGCCAGCGCCATCCCCGACTACGTCAAGGCGCTCGGCCCGTTCACTCCGCCGACGTTCACCCGACAACCGGGGTTCATTCCCGCCCTGGGTGTCGTGCTGCCGAAGCTGCACAGCGCGGTTTTCGAGCTGCTCGCCGCGGCGAGTACGGCGTCCAGCCACCGCGTGACGCTGGTTGAGATGGCCCGCGGCTATCGCTGGGTTCTGGCCGAGCTGGTCGAGCTGAAGCCGGTATATGCCGGCGATTTCGCGAACTCCGTCCAGATCATGGAGCAGTCGGACTTCACGAGCCTGCAACAGCAGCTCGCGTTCCAGTGGTTCGATCCGGCCCGCATCCGCGAGCGGACCGGCTTCGTCGCAGCCGAGTCCGCTGGCGAATAGGGCGCCGTCGACCGGATCCCCGCAGGTGTGTTGATGAGCGCCCGCTACGATTTCAACGAGATTGAGCAGCGTTGGCAGCAGGTCTGGGATGAACGCCGCGCGTTCCGCGCCGCCAACCCCGGCGAGCCCGGCAGCCAGCGGCCGAAGTACTACGTCCTGGACTTTTTCCCGTATCCATCGGGCGCCGGTTTACACGTCGGCCACCCGCTGGGCTACATCGCCTCCGACATCGTCGCGCGCTACCAGCGCATGCGCGGATTCAACGTCTTGCACCCGATGGGCTGGGATGCCTTCGGCCTGCCCGCCGAGCAGTACGCCATCGAGACCGGCGTGCACCCCGCGATCACGACCCGCCGCAACATCGAGACCTACAAGCGCCAATTGCGCATGATCGGCCTGAGCTACGACTGGGAGCGCGAGATCGCCACCTGCGATGCCAGCTACTACCACTGGACGCAGTGGATCTTCCTGCGAATCTACAACTCCTGGTACGACCCCGAGCACACCTGGACCGACCGGGCCGGGCGAACGGTCGTCGGCGCCGCACGGCCGATCGACAAGCTGCCCATTCCGCCGGAGGTCAAAGCTCAGGGTGAAGCCGCCGTCGCCGCCTTTCGCGACGAGCACCGGCTGGCCTACCTGGCGGAAGTCCCGGTCAACTGGTGTCCGGCGCTGGGCACCGTCTTGTCCAATGAGGAAGTCACCGCGGATGGCCGCAGCGATCGCGGCGACCACCCGGTCTACCGTCGGCCGATGAAGCAGTGGATGCTGCGCATCACCGAGTACGCCGACCGGCTGCTGAGCGATCTGGAAGCGCTCGACTGGCCCGAGCCGATCAAGCTCATGCAACGCGCCTGGATCGGGCGCAGCCAGGGCGCCTATGTCGATTTCGAGCTGGCCGATGGCAGCGAAAACGTGATCCGCGTCTTCACCACGCGGCCCGACACACTCTTCGGCGCCACCTACGTCGTGCTGGCCCCCGAGCATCGGCTGGTGAATCTCATCACGCTGGCCGAGCGGCGCAGCGAGGTGCAGGCCTACGTCGAGCAGGCCCGTCAGAAGTCGGAGCTGGCCCGGACGGCCGAGACCCGGCAGAAGACCGGCGTGTTCACCGGCGCGCATGCGATCAACCCGGTCAGCGGCGAGCAGGTGCCCATCTGGGTCGCCGATTACGTGCTGGCCAGCTATGGCACCGGCTCCATCATGGCGGTGCCGGCGCACGACACGCGCGATTTCGAGTTCGCCCGGCAGTTCGGCCTGACGATTCGCGATGTGATCTATCCGCATACGCAACTTGCGATGAAGTACTTTGCCGAGCACGCCGAGCAGCGCGAGACGCGCGACGATCGCTGGGTGCCAGTGCTGGCGGACTTTCTGGGGGTAGTCACAGCGCAGAACGCCGAGCCGGCGCAGTTCGCCGACGTCTTACAGGTCATCCGCACCCGTCGCGCCGCGGACCGCGTGCCGCCGGGCGAATCGAAACCTGCGAGTTCCACCGAGCGGCCCGGCGTTGCCCGCGCGGCGCTGGCGGCCAGTTGGGTAGAAGCCATCGCCTCGTTGAACTTCGCAAACTTCGAACAGTTCCGCCACGTTTTCCGACACGGCGAGTTCTACGCCCACTCCGGCCAGGCGTACACCGGCGACGGGTTGATGGTGAACTGCCGAGGCGGACGCCTCTCGCTGGACGGAGTTCCGAGCCAGGAAGGCAAACACCAGGTGACGCAGTGGCTGGCCGAGCGCGATCTGGGCGAGGGTACCGTGCAGTACAAGCTGCGCGACTGGCTGTTCAGCCGGCAGCGCTACTGGGGCGAGCCTTTCCCGATCCTGCATCGCGACGACGGGCAGGTCTTCGGCGTCAGCGAGCAGGAGCTGCCGGTCGAGCTGCCGCCGATGGAGGACTTTCGCCCGCACGCCAGCAGCAATCCGAACGCCGAGCCGCAGACGCCGCTTTCGCGCGCCAGCGACTGGCTGACACTGCGGCGTGACGGACACGCTTTTCAGCGCGAACTGAACACCATGCCGCAGTGGGCCGGTTCGTGTTGGTATTACCTGCGGTTCCTGGACCCGCTGAATCGCAGCGCACTGGTCGCTCCCGAGGTCGAGCAGTACTGGATGACGGGACGCGGTTGCGACGGCGCGCCGAACATCGGCGGCGTTGACCTCTACCTGGGCGGGGCCGAACACGCGGTCCTCCACCTGCTCTACGCGCGCTTCTGGCACAAAGTGCTTTACGACCTGGGATTCGTCAGCACCCCCGAGCCGTTCCAGAAGCTATTCAATCAGGGCTACATCCAGGCGTACGCCTACCGCGACGCGCGCGGCGTGTACGTCGAAGCCGCCGAGGTCGTCGATGCGGACGGCCGGCCCGCTTCCGAAGCGCAGGACCGCAGCGGACCGTTCTTTCACAACGGCCAACCGGTTACGCGCGAATACGGGAAGATGGGCAAGAGCCTGCGCAACGTGGTCAACCCGGATGAGATCATCCGGCAGTTCGGGGCGGACACCCTGCGGCTCTACGAGATGTACCTGGGGCCGCTGGCCGCCAGCAAACCCTGGAACACGCGCGACATTCTGGGAGTGCACCGCTTTCTTCAGCGCGTCTGGCGGCTGGTGGTTGTGCCGGTCGAACCCGCCGGTGAGGAGGCCGGCTGGGCGCTCAACCCGCGCATCGGCGACGAGTCCGACGCAGCGTTGGAGCGCCTGCTGCACAAGACCATTCGCAAGGTGAGCGAGGACATGGTTACGTTCTCGTTCAACACGGCGATCGCGCAGATGATCGTCTGGTCGAACGAGGCGCCCAAAGCTGAGCGGATCGGCCGCTCTCAGGTGGAGCGCTTTGTGCGGCTCCTGGCACCGTTCGCGCCGCACCTGTGCGAGGAACTCTGGCGCCGCCTGGGTCACACCGACCTGGTGGCACACGCGCCCTGGCCGGAGTTCGACCCCGCACTGACTGTAGATGACGAAGTCGAGATCGCCGTCCAGATCAGCGGCAAGTTGCGCGCCCGGGTGCGCGTCCCCGCCGACGCCAGCGACGAGCAGATGGTTGCGGCGGCCCGCCAGGAACCGACCATCGCCGCCCAGCTCGCGGGCAAGACCCTGCGGCGCACCGTCGTCGCCAAGGGACGGCTGGTGAACTTCGTGCTATAGCGATGCGAGCGAGCCGCGAATAGCGAGTTGCGAATTACGAATAGCGAGTCCCGCGGGGCGGATTGCCGTCCGCACGGCCGCATGAGCGGCCGTTCTTCATTCACGATTCGCTATTGCCGGCTTTATCGTCGCTCGAGCATCCAGCAATCCAGCATGGGCGATCGGCCGCTGCGGATCAGCGTCAGCCGGTTCTCACCCGCTTTGAGCTCGACGTCCCCCACGTCGTAAACACCGTCGCTGTCGCGCTTCCATTCGACCGTGCCGATCGGTTCGCCCGCCGGGCCGCGCACCTCGACCTTCCCGAATGAACCCTTTGGCGCGACGCGCAATTGCAGCCGATAGCGGCCGGCTTGCTCCGCTGGCACGCGTGAGACGACCGGCTGCTGCTCAACCGCGATGGTCACCGCCGCGCCATTCGAGAACTCCACATCGCGATAGTGCCGTTGCTGCGCGAGGTTGCCCCAGCCCGCGCCCTCCATGCCGTCCTCGATCTCGACGGAGTTCGGAACCCGCAGTGTGCCCACCGCGAGATCCGCGTCGGTCAGCCGCGCGAAGCCGCCGGGCGCCGCCCCCGGCTCGCCGTACCAGTACGCGATCGTGCTGTAGTCCACGTCGTTGGCGTCGCCTTCCTGCCAGTTCTCCAGCGCCACGCGGATCCCGGAATGGAACCCGACCGCGTCGGCCAGCATCCAGCGATAGAGCGAATTGCGGCCGTGCGGTGCCACCCGCGTCGCGCCGCTGAACAAGCCCCGAACCGGCTCCAGGCCGGTGACGTTGCCGAAAAGCCCCGCCGTATCGCTGCCCCAGATCGACGGAAAGGTCTCGCCGTCCAGCCAGATCTTGTGATCGCCGCTGCCCCACCAGGCGCGCCGCGGCGTGTCGATGCCCAGCACCACGCCAATCAACCGGCCCCGGCCGGTGGCCGCCAGCAGCGGAACATCGAAGTTGCGACAGGGCGCTTCGCGGCGAAAACGGGCGCGAAAGCGCAACGCGTCCGCCGGCGGAGCACCACGCTCGACGCGCAAGTACGCCATGACGCCCAGCGGTTTCTTGTCCTGGTGGCGGTTCTCGATCTCCATCCGCAGGCTCTTCGAAAACGGCATCGGGAAATAGCAGTACATGAACCAGCTTTCGGCGTCGTGCTCGGCGGGAATCTGCATCCACTGGTAGGTGCCCATCGCCAGACCGCGATAGGCATCGCGATCAAACGCGGCCCCGAAAAACGCCGTCAGCGGAACTTCGACGTCCGGCTCCTCGGCGCCGTCCCAGTACAGGCGCAGGATGCAGTTGTTCAGCGCGTACAAGCGCGGCTCGGCCCGATCGGTCAGCGAGACATACAGCGCCCGCACAGTGCCGGCGGATTCGCGCGGCCGGCGCGGGCGCGGCTGGCCGGCGGGCTTCGACGTCGGCGTGGGTTCGGGACCGGGCAGCGTCAGCTCGATGCGCTCGCCGGTGGCCAAGTCCTGCTGCGCCGCCAGCGTCATCGTTTTGCGGCCGGCCAGCAAGCGCTTCTCAGTCAGGCCGCCGCTGAGCACCTTCCCCAGTTCCGCCAGCGCCGCCTGGGCCTCGGCGTCCAGCTCGGCCCGCAGCGGCTGAACTTCCGTGTCCGCGGCGAACGCGGTCGCGTCGATCTGGTACATCCCGGCGAAGTCGCGCGTCGCGATCTCCAGCTCGCCGGCGAAGCCGATCGGCACATGGCACAGGCCAGCCGGCGCGCGGTGAAGCAGCAGTGTGTAGGCCTCGCCGAAGGGCGGCGTGGCGGGGTCGAATAGTGTTTCAAGGGGACCCTCGTAGAACGTCGCGCCGTCGATGTTCAGGCGGACGCGCCCGGCCGGTTGCTCCACCCAGATG
>CAYOHG010000205.1:0-6214 GCA_964403685.1 uncultured Planctomycetales bacterium | reverse complement strand
GGTCAAACTCGCTGCGCAGCACCTGCCAGGTCTGCGAGCACTCGTGCGGATTGCGCTCGTCGAAATAAAACGGGGCCGATTCGCGCCCGGCCGCGTTGGCGAATTTCACGCTGTACTTGGGGACGAAATGGCTGCGCCGCAGCTTCTCGAGCATGCCGATCCGCTGAAACGTCCAGTACGTGTCGGGCATCAGCGACTCGCCGATATGAAATCGCGGGAACCGCGTGCGCTCGACGATCAACGTGCGGTGCCCGTACTGCGCCAAGAGCGCCCCGGCGGTTGAGCCGCTCGGTCCGCCGCCGATGATGATGACATCGTAATCCTGAGCCGCCTGCATCCCGAATCCTCGCCTTGAAAGACGGGCCGCTCGCCGCGCGTGTCCGCGGCGCCGGCGTCGAATGTTGCCCGGTTTACGCTCCAACCGCCTCCAGCACCTCGACGGCGGGCTGATCGTCGCAGTGAATCACGCCGACGCGCCCGAACGACCTCGCCACGGCCAAGGCCGCGCTGGGGGCCGCACCCGGCTCGAACTCAAAATACCAGCGCGGCTCAACCCGCCGCAGCGCCACGCTGGCGATCAGAATATCCCCCCGCGGGCGGCGCTCCGCGACGATCTGGTCCATCACTCCGGCCGGAAGGCAGCGCTCCTGGATGCGCACGATTCCGAACTCGACCGGCTGGCCGGTGTCGCCGCGCAGCAGCAGGATCTCGCGCGCATAGCAGCCGTTCTCGCGCCGCTGCCGCAGCACGTGCAGCTCCAGCTCGCAGCCCAGTTGATCGCGCAGCCGCTGGGTCATGTGCTCGTCGTGCGCCAGCAGCCGGCGGGCGCCCTCCGGCAGCTCCTCGGCCTCGCGCAGCGCCGCGCCCAGCGGCGCGAAGCCGGCGCGCGCCTGCACGGCGCTGAGCAGCTCGTGCAGCGTGGCGAAAGCCGGAAGAGTGCGCTGGCTTTTCAGGTCCATAGGGCTGTCCCGCCGGCGCCGCAAGCACGACGGCATCAGGTATAGCGCGTTCCGCGGTGCTGGGCCTCGAAGAACAGCGGCAGCAGCGCATCGACCCGCAGCAGTCCGCCGCGCGACAGCCGCATCTCCGCGCCCTCGGCATCAAGACAGCCCGCGTCGCCCAGCTCCTGCCAGACCGGCGCGAACCGCGTGCGCACGTCCTGCCCGAACTTCCGCTGGAAATACGCCGGCTCGATGTGGCCGAGCTTCAGTTGCAGCACCAGCTCGCGGATCAGCCGCTGATCGTCCGACAGGGGCAGGGCTCGGCCGATCGGCAGTTCACCGCGCTGCACTGCGGCCAGATAGTCCTCCCAGCGGTCGACGTTCTGAAAGTGCACGCCGTCCACGTGCGAGAACGAGGCCACGCCCGTGCCGATCATGTCGGCCCCATGCCAGAGTGAATCGCGATAGACGAACGCCGCCTGCGGTTCCGGCCGGGCCAGCGTGTAGCCGCTCGAGATGCGGTAGCCGGCCTGCTCGAAGCGCTCGAAGGCCAGCGCGACCCAGCGCCGCTTGGTGGGCCAGTCGGCCACGGCCACCGCGCCGGTCTCACGGGCGCTTCTCGAAAAGACCGTGTTGTGCGGCAGCTCCATCTGGTAGACGGTCAGGCTGTCGGGTCGCAGCGCCAGCGTCTGCTCCACCGCCCTGGCCCAGCGCGCGTCGTTGTCGCCAACCATGCCCGCGATCAGGTCGATGTTGATTTGCCGGAAGCCGACGCCGCGGGCCCATTCGTACGCCCGGAAGATCTCGGCCGAGCGGTGCGCCCGGCCGTTCTGCTCCAGCACGTCGTCGTCGAAATGTTCGACGCCCAGGCTGAGGCGCGTCACACCGATGCGGCGGATCGCCGCGAGCTTGCTTTCCTTGAGCGTGCCGGGCTCGCATTCAAAGGTGACTTCGCGGGCCGCGTCCCAGCGCCAGTGCTGGTTGATCCGCTCGATCAGCCGCTCCAGTTGCTCATTGCTGAGGAACGAGGGCGTGCCCCCGCCAAAATAAACGAACTCGAATTGGCGGCCTTCCAGGCGGGCCAGCCGCTTGTACAACGCAATCTCGCGCGCCAGGGCTTCAAGATACGCGTCTACGTCCGCGGCGTTCTTGTCCGTGTACACCCGGAAGTAGCAGAATTTGCAGCGCTTGCGGCAGAAGGGAATGTGGATGTACAGCCCCAGCGGCGGCCCGGCGGCGGCGTCGACGAGCGGCGTCTCCAGAATCGCCCGGGCGCTGGGCACAAATTCCGGACGCCAGGCCGAAAACGGCGGGTAATTGGCGACGAAGTAGCTGCCGACCTCGGTGCGAGCGTCTTCCTTGAGCAGATCGAGCCGCATCGCAATGCCCGTTATCGGCCGGAGAGCTACGCCGCGGCTCGCGCCGCCCGGCGACGAACGCCAGGAGTATAGAGACGCGCGTGAGCGCGAGTCCCGCTCACATACTGAAATCAGACTTCGCTCGCGCGCGGGCGGGCGCTCGGTCAGTCGCCCGGACGCACCGGAGTCGCACCATCTGAATCAGCGCGATTCGCACTGCGCCAGTCGCACGAAGGCTTCACCGCGGGCACGGTAGTCGGCGAACATGTCCCAGGACGCGCAGGCCGGCGACAGCAGGATCGTGTCTCCACACCGGGCACGCTGCCGGCACGCCGCGACGGCTTCCTCCAGCGACGCAAACAGCTCGGCGTCGCCGCCGGCGCGCTTCACCTGTTCGACCAGCCGCGGCCCGGTCTGCCCCAGGCACGCCGCGAAACGCGCCCGACTGGCAGCCAGTTGGGCCGCACCGCTCAAGTCGATGTGCTTGTCGTAACCACCGAGAATGACCAGCAGCGGCGTCTCGATGGCGTTCATGGCCGTGATCGCCGCCTCGGGCGTGGAGGACTTCGAATCGTTGTAGTATGTCACGCCGTCGCGCCGCCCGACGCGCTGGAGCCGGTGCGGCAGGCCGGAGAATTCGGCCAGCGCGGCAAGTGCCGCCTGCGGATCGATCCCCAGCGCTGCGCTGGCGGCCAGCGCCGCGGCGGCGTTCTCGCGGTTGTGCCGGCCGGGAGTCTGCAGTTGCAGCGCCGGCCAGCGCCAGGCATCCCCGTTCTCGGACACCGTCCTTCCCAGCGGCTCGGCCAGCGGCACGCCATCGGACAGGCCGTAGCGCCACGCGTTCCGCGTTCGGCCGTTGAGCGCGGCGCGCACTTCGGGCAGGTCGATGGCCTGCGAACCGAGGATTACCGCGTCGCGGTTGGCGTCCTGATAGCGGACGATGTTGAGTTTGGCGCGGACGTAGGCCTCGAACGTGCCGTGCCAGTCCAGGTGGTTGGGGGTGGCGTTGGTCAGCACCGCCACGTGCGGGCTCCAGGCCAGCCGGACGGTGCGCTCGAGCTGGAAGCTGGAAAGTTCGAGCACGACCCGATCAGCCGCGCCGATCTGCGGGAGGGCGTCGAGCAGCGAGCGGCCCAGGTTGCCGCCGACCCAGGTGCGCCGCCCCGGTTCGCCGCGCTCCAGGATGTGGCCGATCATCGCAGTGACGGTGCTCTTGCCGACGGAGCCGGTGATGCCCACGCAGGTCGCCGGACAGCGCTCCAGGAACAGGTTGATTTCCGTGGTGATGGGCACGCCGGCCTGCCGGGCGGCCTGGAGGAACGCGGACGACTCGGGTACCGCCGGGTTGACGACCAGCAGATCCGCCTGGCGGAAATCGGCCTCGCGGTGCTCGCCGATGCGAAGCGTCACGGGCAGGTCGGCGATCTGCCGCAAGGATGATTCCAGACGGCTCGCATCCGCCAGATCGGTGACCAGCACGCGCGCCTGCTGCTCGACCAGCCAGCGCGTCACGCCGACGCCGCCGCCGAAGCGCCCCAGCCCCATCACGGTAACATGCTTGCCGCGCAGTTCGCCGCCGTTGGATCGCGTCATGGCGCCGCATAGTGTAGCCCGCGGCGTCGGCGCCGAAAGCGGGCGAAGGAGTTCGTATGATCGCGACGATTCGGGTGCGCCTCGCGACGCCCGCGGACGCCGCTACGATCGCCGGTCACAACGCCGCCATGGCGCTGGAAACCGAGGGTCGCGCGCTGGATGCGTCCGTGCTGCGGGCCGGCGTCGAGGCGGTGCTGTGCGACCGCGACCGCGGCGTCTATTACCTGGCTGAGCGTCGTGGGACCGTGGCGGGACAGATGCTGGTGACCCGCGAATGGAGCGACTGGCGCAACGCGTGGTTCTGGTGGATTCAAAGCGTGTACGTGCTTCCGACCGAACGGCGCCACGGTGTGTATCGCCGGCTGCACGAGCACGTTCGCGCTGCCGCCGTCGCCCGCGGCGACGTCTGTGGACTGCGGCTGTACGTCGAGCGCGAAAACCACGCGGCGCAGGCGGTCTATCGGCGGGTCGGACTGTCGCCGGCGAACTACGCGCTGTACGAAGTGGACTGGTCGCTTCAGCGGCCGCAAGATTGACCCGCGACGGCGCGCGGCCCGTCCGGAAAAGCGATAGGATCATGCTCCGACGCGCGCTGGGCGAGCGGCGCGCCGGCGCGATACCTTGGAGCAGGGACGCTCACCGTGTTCGAACGCCGACTGGCCTGGCTGGGCACCATCCTGTCGTTGCTGGCGGCGCTGATCGTCGCCCGGCTGGTCGATATCCAGGTCATTCACGCCGGCCAGTACGTCGAGCTGGCCGATCGGCTGCTGACGCGCCCGGTGCGCTACCTGCCCGCGCCGCGCGGCCCGATCCTGGACCGCCGCGGCGTCGTCCTGGCGGCGGATCACCCGACCTACGATGTCGCGCTCATCTACCCGGTGCTCAAGGAGATTGAGCGCGCGCAGCCCGATCGCGACTCGCAGAAATACCTCGAAGCGGTCGCGCGCGAGCTGCGCAAGCGCGGTCGGCTGCCCGCCGGGCAGCCGCTCAGCGACGCGGTCGCCGAATTGCGCCGCCAGATCGCTGAGATGTGGGCCGGCCTGCCCGAGATGGTCGGCTGTCCGGCCGAGATGCTCGCGCAGCGCGCCGCGGCGGTCCTGCGGCGTGTCGAGCGCATCCGCCAGTCGCGCGTCCGCCGCACGGGCATCGACGAGCCGGTCCGCGAGGAGCAGGAGTACCATGCGGTCGCCTCCGGACTGGACGAACAGCGTGCTCTGCACGCCCGGCTGGAGCTGGATCGCTACCCCTGGCTGGATGTGATCCCCAGCTCGGTACGCGATGTAACCCAGTCGTCAGCGCTGGTGCACGTCCTCGGGCGACTTGGAGCGGCGGACGACGAGCGGATCGAGTCCGATCCCCTGGGAGACGACGAGCTGCGCCGCCTGCGACCGGGCGACGAATGCGGAGTCAGCGGCGCGGAGGAGCTGGGCGAAGCGCTGCTGCGCGGCACGCGCGGCCGGGTCGTGCAGGATTTCGACCGCCATGAGTTAGAGCGGCTCGAACCGCGCTCGGGTGCGGCCCTGCGCCTGACGATCGACGCCGAGCTGCAATCGGCGGTGCTGGAGTTGCTCGGCGCGGCCGTGCAGGGGAGCGAAAACCCGGCTGGTGGTTCCGCGGTCGTGCTGGACGTCGAGTCGCGCGAGATTCTGGCGCTGGTCAGCTATCCGACGCACTCGCCGGCCGAGTTTTCGACCGATTACGATCGCTTGCGGCGCGACTGGCGCTGGCAGCCGCTGCGGTTTCGCGCGGTGGCCAACCAGTACCCGCCCGGCTCCACCTGTAAAGCCATCACGCTGTACGCAGCGCTGGCCGACGCGCGCATCTCGCCGGCCGAGCGGATTCATTGCAACGGCGTGTTCATGCCCAGCCAGCCGAACCAGTTCCGCTGCTGGATTTACAACGAGTATCCGGGCGTGACGCACGACCTGCGCGGCGACCCCGCCGGTCAGGACGCCAGCGACGCGGTCCGCAACTCGTGCAACATCTACTTTTTCACGATCGGCGATCGGCTCGGGCCGCAGCGGCTGTGCGAGTGGTTCGACCGCTTTGGGCTGGGGCGAGCGGCGGGAACCGGGCTGATCGAGGAATCCGGGGGCGTCGCGCCGACCGCGGAATGGCTGGCGCGGAATCGGCCGGGCGAGCCCGAGCCGCAGCGGGCCGACGCCTGGAACTGGTCGATCGGCCAGGGCGAAGTGAACATCACGCCGCTGCAAGCTGCAAACGTCGCGGCCACGATCGCGGCGGGGCGCTGGGCGCCCGTGCGGCTGGAATTCGCACCGGGCGGAGCGGCCTCGCCGGAATCCGCCGCGCCCGCGCTGGACG
>CAYOHG010000204.1:0-6231 GCA_964403685.1 uncultured Planctomycetales bacterium | reverse complement strand
CCCAGCGTCCGGCGGCGCGCAGCAGGCTCTCGATTGCCTCGCGCACGGCGCCCTCGCCACCGCGGCGCTGCATTACACGATCGCAGGCGGCGCGCACCTCCGGGGCCGCGTTGGCCGGGCAGATCGCCAGGCCGCAACGCGTCAGCACGGGCAGGTCCGGCAGGTCGTCGCCGATCATGGCCACCTGGTCAAGCGTCAGCTTCAGTCGTTCGAGCAGCGCCAGCAGATCGCGCAGCTTGTCGTTGCTGCCTTGCAGGATGTGCTCAATCTCCAGGTCGCGGGCGCGCTGCACGACCGCGTTGGAGCGTTTGGCGGTCAGGATCACAACGTCGCCGACGAACTCCTGAAACCAGCGGATGGCGATCCCGTCATGAATGTGGAACGCACGGAGCGGCTCGGGGCTGTCGCCGTAATAAAGCCGACCGTCAGTCAGCACCCCATCGACGTCCAGTACCAGGCAGCGGATGTCACTCATCACGTTGTGGCGCCAGTAGATAGCAGCGAACCGGCAACCGCGGTCGGTTGCTCGACCGGTTCAGGGTGCATGATAGCGGCAGTCAGCCCGGCCGTCTGGATCGGATTCATCGGGCGATGGTCGCCGTTCACGGACTCCGCGCGGCCCGCTCCCGCCGCGCTGGCCACGCCGCCGCCGTTACCATGAACGGCATGTCCGCGAACTCGTCGGCGCAGGCACTGCCCCAGACGTTCGACCTGGGAGATCGCACGATCACACTGCTGACCGGCGGGGCGCTGCGGCTCGACGGCGGCGCGATGTTCGGCATCATCCCCAAGCCGCTCTGGTCGCGCCGTACGCCCGCCGATGAGCAGAATCGAATCGCGCTCGCGTGCAACTGCCTGCTGGTCGAGACGCGCGGGCCGGCGGCGCGCCGCATTCTGATCGAAGTCGGCCACGGTCCCAAGTATGCCGAAAAGGAGCAGCGGTTGTACGGCATCGAGCCGCAGCACTGGCTGCTGCCGGCGCTGCGTGCCGCGCGAATCGAGCCGGAGACGATCGACGACGTGATCGTCACACACCTGCATTTTGATCACGCCGGCGGACTGACGTGGCACGCGCAACCGCCGGGCGAACGGGCCGGCGGGCCGGCCCCGCAACCGTGCGTTCCCACCTTCGCCCGCGCCCGCGTGCACGTGCAGCGGCAGGAATTCGACGATGCGCGGGCCAATTTCGGCATCATGCACGCCACTTATCGCGAGGAGAACTTCGCCCCGATCGATGCGATCGGCGCCTGGCGGCTGCTCGAAGGCGAGCAGGAAATCGTGCCCGGCGTGCGCTGCCTGCTGTCGCGCGGGCATACCCGCGGGCATCATTCCATCGTCATCGAGGGCGCCGACCGCGGAGCGATCTACCCGGGCGACGTGATGCCGACCGCGGCGCACATCGGCGCGCCCTGGAACATGGGCTACGACCTGCTGCCGATCGACAATCGCGAGTCCAAACAGCGGGTGCTGACGCTCGCGGCACAGCGCGACTGGCTGATCTTCATGGACCACGAGCCGCGGACGCCGGTGGCAACGGCGCGGCGCGAGAAGGACTGGTTCGCGCTCAACCCGGTGTGAAGCGACGCCGCGCTCTGCCCGGTCCGCTCTTCCCAGTTCGCGGCGTCAGAACGACGTCGTCAATTGGACGCGCCAGATCAGGGCTTCATCGTTCACGTTGGGCAGCGATGCGCCCATGCTGCGGATCGGGGCCTCAGTGACCTTTGTGAGGTCGGTCTGGAGCTTCATCGAGTTGCCGTGGATGTAGTAATTCACGCCGGCGGCATACTCCCACATGCCCTCGTGCCCCTCGGCGACGGCGGCCAGCCCGCCCACGCGAGCGAGCAGCTCGATCTTGTTCTCCAGCCCGGGGATCGGCAGGAAGTAGCCGGTCTGCACGTACGCCCCGTGCTGCACGGTCGTGCTGTCTTCGCCGGTCAGCAGCCACCAGGGAGCGAACGGCGAGCGCCCGGCCCGGCGCGGGTCGACGATCCGCATCGTGTATTCGCCCAGCAATGACCAGCCCTGGTACTTGAAGTGCGTGTCCCAGCCGAACTGGTGAATCTGCAAGCCGGTGGAGCGCACCGCCTCGAAGCCGCCGCGGGCGCCGAAGATCGAATCGCGCGTCGGGGCGGGCAGGGTCAGTGTGCGGCGGTCGCCCTGGTCGTCGTTGAAGCCGTAGTGCATGCCGAGCTTCCAGGCCGGGCTTTCGTGGCGGGGCAGATCGGACTCCAGGCTGAAGTCTGTCCTGGGTTTTTCGCCCAGGACGTACCAGTTGACGCGCGCGACGAGGGCCGGATTGCCGTCGAGCTCGGCCGGGTCGGGCGTGATGGTGCGGTTGCGCTGGCCGGTGAAGGAATTGGCAATGTCGAAGAAGTACTCGAGGTGATCGTCGAGCGTGCGGCCCCAGACGCGGAACCCGGTGCCATAGCCCAGCAGGTAGGCGTAGGTGTAGGTCGACAGGTCCGTGAAGCTCATGTTAGTGGTGGGGCGGATGAAGCTCGGCACGCTGGCCAGCTTGAACGTACCCATCTGCACCTGTAGCTCGTCGGCGAAGCGGTAGTTCACGTACTCGATCAGCATGCGCCAATCGTAGTCCTCGGGCGCATCGAGCGTCGTCTCCATGTAGTAGGTGAGCCGCTCGTCGAAGAGCACGCCGCTGAGCGACAAGCGCGTGCGGGGCAGGTCGAAGCCCGAACGGTCGTCGCGCTCCAGGCGCGGGCGCAGGTTGCGGTTCCGGCTGCCCAGGCCGACGTGGGTGTAACGCGCCGTGAGCTGGCCGCCCAGCTTCAGCGAGAACGAATTGTCGCTGCTGCGGATGTAGAAGCCGCCGTCGTACCCCGCGGATGCGCCGGGCGCGGCGAGTTGGCCGCGGAATTCCGGGTCCGAGAGGATTTCGCGCAGTTGTTCGCGCACGAATTCGTCGCGCAGCTCGTCGGCGCCGCGAGCCGAGTAGCCGGCAAGCTGGGTCGAGAGTGCGTCCGTTTCGGCCAAGGAGCGTTCCAGTCGCTGCTGCAGCGCCTGGAGCCGCTCGCGCTCGGCCGCATCGTCAGCGCGAACGGCGACCGGACCTGTCACGAACAGGAGCAAGGCGATGGAAGCGTGGATTGCGACTCGAAGAAGCGGACCGTAGCATCGCTGAGCAGAATTCGGATCTTCCGATGGGGAGGTGGGCATGTCAGCTCCGTCTGAATCCGTACCACGGTTTGTACACTTGCATGTACACACCGAGTACTCGCTGCTCGACGGGGCCTGCCGCACGCGCGACCTGGCCCGCGTCGCCAAGTCGATGAACATGCCGGCGATCACCATCAGCGACCATGGCAATCTGTTCGGCGCGATCGAATTCTATCAGAACTGCATCGAGGTCGGTATCAAGCCGATCATCGGCTGCGAGATGTACCTGGCGCCCGGCGATCGGCGCGAGCGTGAGAGCCGCGGGCTGCGCGAGTACGGCTATCACCAGCTTCTGCTGGCGATGAACCTCGAGGGCTATCGCAATCTCGTCAAGCTCGCCAGCATCGGCTACACGGAGGGGTTCTATTACAAACCCCGCATTGACAAGACCGTACTGCGCGAATTTTCGCGCGGGTTGATCTGCACGAGCACGTGCCTGGGCGGTGAAATCCCGCAGACGCTTTCCCGTCACGACTACGCCGCCGCCCGCCGCATCGCGGAGGAATACCTCGACATCTTCGGTCCCGAGCACTTTTTCATGGAGTTGCAGGATCACGGGATGCCCGAGCAGAAGGAGCTGAACCCCGAGCTGCTGGACCTGGCGCAGAAGCTGGGCGTCGCCGCGATCGCCACCAATGACGTGCATTACCTCACGCACGATGACGTCGAAGCACACGATGTGCTCTGCTGCATCTCGACGCGGGCGCGGGTGAAGGATGAGGACCGCCTGAAGTTCCCCACGGACCAGTTCTTCCTCAAGTCGTCGCAGCAGATGCTGGCGGCGCTGCCCGCGCATCGGGAGGCGATCGAAAACACGGTGCGCGTCGCGGAGATGTGCAACCTGGAGTTCGATTTCTCCAAGCGCTACGCGCCGGTCTACCGGCCGCCCGACGCGCGCACGCCCGACGACTACCTGCGTGAGCTGGTCTACGCAGGGGCGCAGCGCCGCTACGGTGAGATCACCGCCGAGCTGCGCGAGCGGATTGACTACGAGCTGTCGGTCATCGCCTCCAAGGGGTTCTCGAGCTACTTCCTGATCGTCTGGGATTTCGTGCACTACGCGTTGCAGAACGGCATTCCGGCCAACGCCCGCGGCAGCGGTTGCAGCACGGTGGTGGGTTACTGCCTGCGGATCAGCAACGTCGATCCGCTGCGCTACGGGCTGTACTTCGAGCGCTTCATGGACCCGGAGCGCGACGAGATGCCCGACATCGATATGGACCTGTGCCAGGACCGCCGCCAGGAAGTGATCGACTACGTCCGTGAGAAGTACGGGCACGTCGCGCAGATCATCACCTTCGGGCGGCTCAAGGCACGGGCCGCGATCCGCGATATCTGCCGCACGCTGGATGTACCGCTGGCGCAAGCCGATCGGGTCGCCAAGCTGGTGCCCGAAGAACTTAAGATGACGATCGACAAGGCCCTGCATGTCGAGCCGGAGCTGAAGCGGGTCTACGACAGCGATCCGACGCTGCACAAAGTCATCGACGTCGCGCGGCGGCTGGAGGGGCTGGCCCGGCACGCCTCTGTTCATGCCGCCGGGGTGGTCATCGCCGATCAGCCGCTGGACACGCTTGTTCCGCTGCACAAGCCGGCAGACTCCAAGGATGTGACGACGCAGTTCGAGGGGCCCACGGTCGAGAAGGTCGGGCTGCTCAAGATGGACTTTCTCGGGCTGCGTACGCTTTCGCAAATTCACCGCTGCTGCGCGCTGGTTGCGCAGAATCACGGCGTGCGGATCGACCTCGACGCCATCAACCTCGAGGACCCGCGCGTCTTCGCTCTACTGGCGCGCGGCGAGACGCGCGGCGTGTTCCAGTTCGAATCCGGCGGCATGCGTGACGTGTTGATGAAGATGAAGCCCAACCGCATCGAGGACCTGATCGCCGCCAACGCGCTGTTCCGACCCGGCCCGATGGCCTACATCGACGAGTATTGCGCCCGCAAGCATGGCAAAGCCTGGACCACGCCGCACCCGATCATGACCGAGGTGCTGAGCGAGACCTACGGCATCATGGTCTACCAGGAGCAGGTCTCGCGGCTGGTGAACCGGCTGGGCGACGTGCCGCTGCGGCGCGCATTCCGGCTGGCCAAGGCGATCTCGAAGAAGAAAGAGTCGATGATCAACGCCGAGCGCGGCCCGTTTCTGGAGGGCTGCCTGGCGCATGGGTTGAAGCCGGAGACCGCCGAGCAGATCTTCGCCGACATTCTCCAGTTCGGCGGTTATGCCTTCAACAAGGCGCACTCGACCGGGTACGCGGTCGTGGCGTATCAGACGGCGTATCTCAAGACGTACTATCCGGCCGAGTTCATGGCGGCGCTGTTCACGTACGAAAGCGGCAGCACCGAGAAGATCGCCGAGTACTTCGACGAATGCCGTCGCCTGCGTCAGCGCGACGGTACGCCAGGCATCACCGTGCGCGCACCGGACGTGAACGAAAGCGAGGCTGAATTCGCGGTGGTGTACCGCGGCGCCGGGGCGCCCGCGGAGGCGAACGGTCACCGGCCGGCCCGCGCGGGCGCGCCTGCGAGGGCCAATGGAGCGGCCGCGCGCGCCGTTTCGAACGCAGCGTCGCCGATCGCCGCGAACGAGACCGGGCCGCGCGGACACGCGGAGATCCGCTTCGGCCTGCGCGCCATCAGCGGGGTAGGCGACAAGGCGATTCGCGCCATCCTGGAGGCTCGCGCGCAGGGCGGCCGTTTCGGCGACCTGTACGACTTCTGCGAACGCGTGGACCTGGGAATCGTGAACAAGGCCGTGGTGGAGGCGCTGATCAAGTCCGGCGCACTGGACAGCACCGGAGCGATGCGCCGGGCGATGATGGAGGCGCTGGAGGACGCGATCGCCGCCGGCCATGCCGCCCAACGCGACAAACGCAGCGGCCAGCTCGACATGTTCGGAGAGTTCGCCGCCGCCGCTCCCGCGCCGCGGCGCAAGCTCGGCACGGCGGAATGGTCCGACTCCGAGATGCTGGCCTACGAGAAGGCCACGCTTGGCTTCTACATCACCAAGCACCCGCTGACCAGCTACGCAGAGATCGTGCAGGGCTTCAGCAC
>CAYOHG010000203.1:0-6248 GCA_964403685.1 uncultured Planctomycetales bacterium | reverse complement strand
AGGGCCTCGTCCACCGCGAACTCGAGCCGCGCGGCGAACTGCACCACGCGCAGCACGCGCTCGTCGAGCGGCGTGTCCTCGCCGCGCCAGCCGGCCATTTCCAATGGAACGGTCGCCAGCGGGGCCAGCGGCGCCATCCGCTGCCCGAGCGCTGCGCCGATGCGCATCAGCAGCCAGCGATGGGACACGCCGCCGGCCGTTAACAGGACCAGCGCGACCAGCGCGGCGGCCATGGCGGCGCCGCGGCGGACGGAGCTGCGAGTCGATGCGGACATCACAATCCCCTGGGCCGTCACGCGGCCGGCCGGCGCCACGCTACTTGGCGTGCACTACCGCGGCCCGGGCCGGCCCGCGCCCCGTCGCCCGGTGCGGCGGATCGGTCGCGATCCAGTCCAGCAGCCGCAGTTCGGCGAGCAGCACCGCGATCGCGATCGGCATCATCAGCAGCCCGGCGAAGTCGTGGAAGAACAGGTTCGCGGCGCTGCTGTCCGAGTAGTGCATCACAATCACGGTCATCACCAGCCGCAGGGAGTTGGCCAGCACCGCGATCGGGATGCTGGAGGCCACCAGGACCGTCGAGCGCACCCGCGGCCGGCGAACCAGCAGCGCCAGCGTGCCGGCGGTGAAGACGAACGCCGTCAGCATGCGCAGGCCGTTGCAGGCTTCCTCAACTGCGACCTCGGTCCGCCCGTCGAGCAACAGCACATTGCCGCTGCGCTGCACCCAGTAGCCCAGCAACTCAAGGGAGAAGACCGCCGAAGTGGTGGCCAGCCCCTGTAGATTGTCATTCACGACCCGGTGCACCTGGTTGGGCAGCGGAACCATCAGCAGCAGGAACGCCAGGATCCAGGCCAGCTTCCGCGTCAGCCCGCCGCCGTAGAGCAGCCAGCAGGCCGCGGCGATGGAGCCGACCAGCGAGAGCCGTTCGAGCGAAGCGTAGTCGTAGTAGAGCCCGGCCAGCCGCAATAACTGCACCGCCAGCAGAACGGCGCCGCCCCACGCACAGGCCGAGCGGGGCACGCCGGCCAGCTCGCGCCGTCGAAGCCAGACGAAGAACGCCGCCACGAAGGGCACCAGTTGCCCGATCGAGTAGTCGTCGTTGCTCTGCCAGAAGCTGACCAGCTCACTGATCGTGGGCCAATAGCTCCAGGCCAGCGTCACCAGGACGAGCAGGCCTGCGGCCAGGTCGCGGCCGGTGCCGGCGGGCTGTGATGGTGGTACCCGGTTCATCGCGTCAGGGCGCTCCGTTCTCGCAGGCCGCCGGCGGCGCGCCGTTGGCCGGCAGCAGGCGGCCCGGCTCGGTCCCGGCGACGGCGCGGGGCGGGTTGCGGCGGGTGCGCGGCACGATCCACGACTCGGGCACGCTGAACTTGCCGCCCAGGGTCAGCACGGTCGCCAGCAGGATCTTGATGTCCAGCCAGAGCGAGAAGTGGCGAACATAGAGCATGTCGTAGTGGATCCACTGATGAAAGTCGCCGGCGTCGCGGTCGTGCCGGCAGACCTGCCAGAGTCCGGTGATTCCGGGCCGCACGGAGAGCCGCGCCGTTCGCCACGGAACGCAGATCTGGTTTTCGCGGAACGGCGAGGGTCGCGGGCCGATCAGGCTCATTTCTCCCAGCAGCACGTTCCACAGTTGCGGCAGCTCGTCGAGGTTCATGGCCCGCAGCCAGCGGCCTATGTGCGTCACGCGCGGGTCGTTCTGGATCTTGAACTGCGGGCCGTCCACGGCGTTGGCGTCCTCGAGCTGGCGCTGCCGGGCGTGGGCGTCGGGCTGCATGGTGCGGAACTTCCAGCAGTTGAAGCGCCGTCCGCCCAGGCCCTCGCGAACGTGCGCGAAGAAGACCGGCCCGCGCGAGTCGAGTTTCACCAGCAGCGCCAGCAGCGCCAGCAGCGGCGACAGCAGGATCAGACTGATGGCGGCAAGCAGCGCGTCAACGGCGACCTTGGCACGACCGTACGCGCCGCGCCCGCGCCGGGCCGGTTCGTCGCCGCTGTCGTCGGCGTAGCGCCACACGTCGGCGCCGGGATCGATCGGCAGGTGCAGGTGCGCGGCCAAAAACAGGTGATCGTCGCCGCTGCCGCCGGCGTGCAGCGCATGCAGCAGCTCGGCGCCGGGGGCGACCTGCGCGTCGTCGGCCAGCAGGCACTGAACCACCGCGGCGCCGGCGCCGATGCGCGCGCCGCGGCCGATGACGGTCGGTCCGACCAGCAGTGCGTCGGCCTCCACGCGCACGTCGTCGTGCAGCACCAGGGGACCGACCAGCCGGGCGGACGGATCGATGCAACAGCCGACGCCGGTGCGCACATCGCAGCCGTGGGCGCGGCTTGAGCTCGCGTCACCCAGCAGCGCAGCGCGCGTCTCGGCCTCGTGAAACGCCAGCAGCTCCGAGACGCAGTGCAGGTCGAGAATCTCGACGTCGGCCGGCAGGTCGGGGCCGACTGACCCCGCCGCCGCCAGCCGCGCGCGAAGTTCGTCCAGCGACTCCGGCGCCGCGCCGGGCAGGAAGTGCATCACCGCCGCGGGTACCAGCGCGCAGACCACCCCCGCGGCGCGGCGGTGCGTAATGCCGCCGTAATAGCGCTGCACGCGGCGAACGAAGCCGCGCTCGTCGGTGCGTACGAATTCGCGGGCGGCGGGCTCGTGCAGGTTCGTGGCGACGACGTAGGACGCCCCGGCGCCGTCGTTGGCGCGCGGCAGCAGCCGGGCGGCGTGCGGAGCGAAATTGGCGTAGCGCGCGTCGAGCATCAGGATCCAGTCGCTCGGCTCGACCGTGCCGACCCACGCCGCGAAGCGCGCCGGCTCCAGAATCCGCACGGGGGCTTCGCGGGCGGCATCGCGCAAGCAAGCCCCGAACCCCTCTTCCCGGCTGTTTGCGATCAGAACCGGCGGCTCCCGGCTGACCACGCCCAGATGGCGCAGCAGGTAGCTCAGCAGGGTGCCGTCGACCAGCGGCAGGGTCAGCAGCGAACGCAGGCCGCCGCCGGGAATGGCCGGACGGGAATCGAGGATGACCGGGAGTATCGTCATCGCGAAGCGTCCGTTGTCGTCCAATGCGCCCGCCGCGCCCGCCGCGGCTCAACCGCCGTAGCCGTAATACGAATCGCCGTACGCGCTCGATCCGCGTGTGCCGACGAAGACGGTTCCGAGCAGCCGCCCGCCGGCGTTTTCGACACAACTGAGCGTCTCGGCCAGCTCGCTCTGCCGGCAGCGGCCCTCGCGCGCCACGAGCAGCACGCCGTCGGCGTGCCGGAACAGCATTCGCGCGTCGGCCACCGGCAGCACCGGGCAGGTATCCAGGATCACGAAGTCCGCGGCTTCGCGCCAGCGCTTCAGACAGATGCCGAAGACGCCGTTGGCCAGCAGCTCGATGTGCTGCACTTCGACTCCGGGGCCGATCGGGATGATGTTCAGCCCCGGCGTGTCGGCCGCCAGGATGACCTCCTCGTCGCGGGCCGCCCCGGACAGCAGGTGATTCAGCCCCAGTTGGGGCTTGATCCCCATCGCTTTGGCGACGTTCGGGCGGCGCAGGTCGGTGTCGACCAGCAGCACGCGCTTGCCGCCCTGCGCCAGGCTGCGGGCGAGCATGATCGCGACGGTGGTCTTGCCCGCGCCCGGTCCGGCGCTGGTCACGACGATCGTGCCGCCGCGGTCGGCCTGAAGCCGATGCAGAATGCCGGCCCGCACGATGCGGATGCGCTCGGCCTGCACCTGCGCCTCGCGCGGCGCCATGGGGCGATCGCTGCGGATGCGCGGCAGCATGCCGAGGATCGGTGCGTGCGTCACGCGGGCGAAATCCTGGGCAACCGGGCGCAGCGCGGCCCGGCGGTTGGCCGCGACGAAGCCGCAGCCGGTCCCCAGCAGCACGAGTCCCACACAGACCAAAATGGGCTGCTTCCAGTTCGACGGCCAGGTCGGCGGCGCGGCCTTGGCGGCCTCGCGGATCGACGCCAGCGCGCCTTCGAGTTGCAGCTCGTCGAGCCGCTGGCGGATCATGCCGTATTTCTGCTTGTCGCGCGCCAGCGATTCGTTGTCGCGGGCCAGCTCCAAAGCCCGCTGAAAATCCTGCTGAAACGCGTCCTCTTCCTTCTGGAGGTCGGCCCGCAGCCGCTGGGCCTCGAATTCCTTCTGGTTGATGGTCTGGGTCAGTGACGCCGGGGCCAGCGATCCGCCGTCGTCTCCAGCGGTGGGCACGGCGCGCAGCGCCTGGTTGACGCGCAGAAAACTCTCGCGCTCCGACAGCAGCGTCTCCACCGAGCGCACCCGCTTGGCCAGCGACTGAACGGTCGGATGCTGCGGGCCAAAACGCGCCTGCGCATCCTCGAGCTGTCGGCGGGCGTCCTCCAGGTCGGTGCGCCGCTGGACCCACTCGCGGTCGGCCGCGAAAAGCTGGGCCGCATCGTCCACGTGGTCGCTGCCGCCGGCCGCAGCTTCGTCCGCCAGAAGCTGGTCGCGCTGCTGCTTGAGCACGTCGATCTGCCGCTCAAGGTCCTGAAGGCTGCCGCGCATCTGCTCGATCCGGGCGCCACGCGTTGTCACCAGGTGCTCCGGCGTGGTGACGCGCAGTTGCATCAGCGTCTCGCCGCCCCGGCGGGCGCGGTCGTCAATGCTGCCGCGCAGCTTCTGCTCCTCGGGCGTCAGCGTGCTGAAGACCACCTGCGAGTCGGCCCCGACCGCCTCGGCGGAGTATTTGAGGAACTCCTCCTGCACGACATTGGCCAGCACGACCGCGTCGCGGGCGCTGCCGACCCGCGCTGTGATCGCGATCAGAAACGAGCCCGGCATGACGCTGACGTCCAGCGCCTCGTTGAGCCGTTCCAGGTCGCTTTTCGGCGGGCTGAGCACGCCGGGGGCGGGCTGGCGGAACCAGGCCGTCTGCTGCACGCGCGTATCCGCCAGCACGCGGTTCAGGATGGTCGGGCTTTCGATCAGGCCCACCTGGCTCTTGAGGTATTGCTGGAAGAACTTCGGGCGCGAGTCATCCTCGCTGCGGTAGAGGATGTGTCCCTGCGTCGGCGACACCAGAATCGTCGAGGTCGCTTCATACTCGGGCTTCACGCCGAAGTACGCCGCCAGTGGCCCGGCCACGAAGAACGGCAGCGCCACCAGTACGAACGTCCACTTGAATCGCCAGACCGCGCCGGCTGAGAAGTTTGCACGCGGGGGTGCCGCCGGGCCGGCGTAGCTGGGCACGGGCTCCACCGCCAACTCGTTGTAGGCCGTCGGCGGATTGGACAAGCCAAGCGGTCCGTTCAGCTCCGCAGTCGGTTTATTCGGCGTCATCGGGTCCCCCTCGCGGGCGCCACCGCCCGCATCGGCGAATCGTCCGACGGCGGCGTGAAGTTCAATGAGCCGGCCGCCAGCCGGGACAACATCAAGTCGGGCGCAACCGCTGCGCCTGTCAGCGACAGGCCGCCGCAGTAGCGCAGCGCTGTGCCGGTCGCGCAAGCCTGGATGGTGCGGTGCAACCAGGCGCCGCGCGGCACACGTGCGTCGGTCAGCACGGCGCATTGATCCAGCTTGGCATCGGCCTCGATCAGCGCGCCGTCCAGGACGGCGGATCGCGCAACCACTGCGCTGCCGCCGATCCGCACGCCGCCGCCGACAATCGCCGGTCCGATCAGCAGCGCGCCGCGCTCGACTCGAGTGTGCGGGCCGACCACGACTCGACCCAGCAGCCGCGCGCCGGGGTGAATCAGCGCGGTCGTGTGGGCCAGCCCGCTGCCGTAAGGTCGGTATCCCTGCTCCGCGGCGAGAGTGTCGTCCAACTCGCGCAGGGCCCACTCGCTGACGCGAAGAAACGAACCGAAATCCGTTATGCGGTCGCTGGTGCGATCGGCTCGATAGGTGCGTACCACGTGCCCGGCGGCGTGCAGCTTGGGAACGAGCATTTCCTTGATGTCGTGAAAGCCGGCCGCGCCGATCGGCTCAAGGGCCTCGCGGCTGAAGACGAATACGCCGGCCGGTTCCATCAGGCGGCGCCCAAACTCCTCCTGCGGCATCGAACGGACCACGATGGTCGCGCTGTGATTCGAGGCCAGGTGCGCCTCGAGCAGGTCGGCCAGGTCAAACGCCGGCAGAACCGTCGCTTCCACCACCACGACGGCGTCGGCGTCGCTCCCGCGCGTCGCGTCTCGCACACATCCGGCCGGCCCGCGCGGAATCAGGTCTTCGTAGTAGCGCAGGTCCAGGTCCAGGTCCAGGGCCGCGCCGTCTCCCAGATGCCGGCGCACACAGCGTGAAACGTGGT
>CAYOHG010000202.1:0-6278 GCA_964403685.1 uncultured Planctomycetales bacterium | reverse complement strand
TCGCTCACACTTCCGGACCGCACCGGCTCATGTTTCGCCGGGTTTGTCGCGGCTAGCGGGGATGGCACACCTCGCACGGTCCGCACTTCAGTCGTTTGGCCACGCACCCCGACGTGGATCCTTTGCTCCCATTGATCGCGGCGTATCCCGCCGCGCCGTAGCACTGGTTGCGCTCCTGCCACTCCGACCAGTCCCCGCCGTACGGGCGGGTCCGAACGTACCAGCGGTGCCCCAACGGCGCTCGGGCCTGACGGTCAGCGCGGTAGGACTCGAGCGCATACCGCGTCGCCGTGCATGGCTGGATTGAATCCGATCCACATTCAATGCAGTATTCCGTGCTGACCTCGGTGGTGCTGGTGTAGCCGGCGGTGAACTCGGCAGTCGTCTCAATCTCGATCCGGCCCGCAAGCAACGTGTTGATTTCCGACGTTAATTGGACGGAAAATCCGCCCGTCCCGCTCACGCTGCCGCTGTCGGTCCTGGTGACACACAACGACTGAATGCAGTGCAGCTCGTTGCAGGGCTCCCCACAGTTGTCGCAATCGAGAGTACGCCGGTCGCTCACAGCGGGATCCGCGTTCAAGGTCAGTTCGGCGCCACCCATTAGGAACCATCGGCACTCATACTGCACCGAGGTCCCCCGTCCCACCAGCACCATGTGTGGAGAGCAGGCGCACTCGCCATCCGGTACTCTGTCGTCCGCGTTGATCGCCGACAGGGCATACATCGCACACGCCGACAGTAGAGACAACCGCCTCCGCATGCTCAAGCTCCATGAATTCCGGTTGAGTTATTCCTCGCCCACCGCGGGGGCGGCAGCCAATTGCTGGCGAAGTCGCGCCAGCACGCTGCGCGTGTTCTCCAGGTTGTGGTTATCCGGCGGCGCTTCGGCGAGAAACCGTTCGTAATAGTCGATCGCGCGTGGCAGGCTGCGCAGCTCGTGGGCATAGAGGCGCGCCAGGTCCAGGTATATGCCGAAGGACACTCCAAGGCGCGGAAAATCGGCTAGTAATTCTTCGTACAGCTCGATGCCATGCTGAGAATCGCCGACATCCGAACAACTGCATGCTTCGGCCAGCTTCAGCAGCACGGTCGCGCGGAATTCTGGGCTTTGCTCTATGAAAGCGCGATCGGCCGGTTCAACCGAGCGCAGCACTGGCTCCATGCGTTCCAGAAAAGGCCCGCCGTACCCGCTGTCCAGGTAGGACCAGGCAATCCGGTAGGAAAGCGAGCGCGACCACTCATCCTCCGGCAGGCTCCGCTCGGCCTCCTCCAGCGCCGCGCGGAATGCTGGTTGGTCGTCGTGGTATTCGGCCTCGGCGGCCCAGAACGCCAACATGGTGCGCGGATTGGTGCGGTCGGGGTGGTTCATCAGGTCGCGATAGACCTCCGCCGCCCGCGCGCCTTGGCCTTCGCGCGCCAGGGCCTGGGCCAGCGACTGCATGACGTTCGCATCCGCGGGCAAACTGGAGTGACGGCGCGCATCGGCCGGCAGGTCAAGGTACTCCCGAAAGTAGTCGGAGGCGCGCCGGCCGGAATCCTCCCGCGGCAGCCAATCGACCGTTTTCCCGACGCCCTCACGCGAGGCGATTAGCAGCCCCTTCTTCCAGGTAATTCGATGGAGTTCATGCACCCATTTCTCCCGCAGCGCCGGATCGAGTCCGTGAATCGTGCGCGCCATGTCGTTCAGATCGGCGAACGCCTCGCCGACGCTGCGTCGGGCTGAGAGTGACGCCAGCGTGTCCAGCGCCAGGATTCGCGTCGTTGGCTCGACCCGAGGGTGCTGCACACAGGCGCGAAGCAGCTCCTCCTGAGCAGCGTCCTCGCCAAGCCAACCCGAGAGAGTCGCGGCTTCAAACAATGCGTCGTCCGCCGCGGGATCCTCGGGCGCGGCCCGCGCCCCTTCCACCAGTCGATCCCGCCACGCCCGGCGGGAGTCGTCGTCCATCGGCCCGAGCTGCTTAATGCGAACGAACTCCATTACTTGTTCGTCCAACTCGGATGGCGGCGAGGTGCGCTGCTCGTGACCCGCAACCTCCGGCTTGAACGGGGCCGGCGCCGCTGGTGTCTGCACGGTCCCCGGCGCCGCCGATGAAGTCGATGACGCCGGGCGACCCGTTGTGGCCGCGGGCTCAACATCTTGCGGTAATCTTGCTTCAGCGCTACGCGCTTCCCGCGAACTCGCTTGCCTTGTGCTCGTTCGATCGTCGGGCAACCGCAGCGGCGCAGGAGAGCGCGTCGGTTGAGCGCCGGGCGAAACTTGCACATCCGCGGGCGGGCGAGAGACCGGCGGAGAGTCCGCCGGATGATGGCCTGACGCCAGCCAGATCGCCAGGATGACCAGCGCGGGCAGGCCCAAAGCAACAAGCAGAATCGTGGCCGGGCGAGTCATGAATGCAAGCCCTCAGCCAGCCCAGGACGGCTGAACGTGGAGTCCTGAACGCTGGACGCTGAACGCGGAGACTTGCAAATCCATCGGAATTCTTCCCGTAGTTCCACTTTAGGAAGTTTACAGCGAAGTGCGCCGGAAGTCAAGAAATCATCTCATTGTCGGATCGGTGGAATTCCCGCTCCGCGGGCGTTCGTCGGAGCAACGGCCCTTCCGGCGAAAGCCCGGCCGGTCGCTCCGACCGTGGAACGCGGTCCACCGGCCCATTGCGGTAACACACGACCAGGTGGCTCAATCGCACGGTGAATCGCCGTGAAAACCGAGCATCGCGTTCGATTGTGGCTCCGCCGGGCCGCGAGTCGTACGTCCAGAGTGCACGCGCCATTTGCGGCGACCGTGGGCCGCGGCGGCCCTGCGGGGCGCTCAGATTACAATCGTCTTCTGCCCTCTTCGGCGCGGCCAGAACAGCAGCACCAGCGCCGGTACAAGCGCGAAGCTGCCCTGCACAACGGCACAAGCGCCTTGCGGATTCTCCCTCAGCCTGCCCAACGTGCAGTCGCTCACACTTCCGGACCGCACCGGCTCATGTCTCGCCGGGCTTGTCGCAGCTACCGGGAATCGCACACTTTGCAGGGTCCGCAAGAAATCGGCGTCGCCTCACAACCCGACGTGGTCCCCTTGAAACCGTCAATGGTAGCGTACTCTGCGACACCATAGCACGTGTTTAGAGGCCGCCATTCGCTCCACGGTTCACCCCACGGCTTGATTCGAACAAACCACGTGTGCCCCAAGGGGGCGCGCGCGTCCCGCTCGGCCTCGTACGAATAAAGCCGATACTCCGTACCCGTGCACGGCTGGATTGCATCCGAGCCACATTCAATGCAGTATTCCGTGCTGACCTCGGTGGTGCTGGTGTAGCCGGCGGTGAACTCGGCAGTCGTCTCGATTTCGGCTTGGGCCGCCAGGATCGTGTTGAGCTCTGCCTTCAACGCAAGTGAAAAACTGGCCGTGCCGCTCACACTGCCACTGTCCACCCTCGTCACGCAAAGCGACTGTACACAGTGCATCGCGTTGCAGGGCTCCGGGCAGTTGTTGCACGTGAGCGTACGCACGTCGGCGGGCTTGGGATCGCCCTCCTTCGTAAGCTCGGCCGGACCCTGGCGAAATACGGCGCACTGAAAGTTCACCAGCGTGTCCGGATTCACCCAGACCAGCCCGTGTTGGCACGAACACTCGCTGTTGGGAATGAAGCTGTAGTCATCCTCATCGCCGTACGACAACGCGCAAACGGAACACACCAGGAACAGCACTCGGTACGACATCGAACGATCCTTTCAACTTGTGCTCGGCTACTTGTCGGGCGTTCGATCGCTACCGGCCTCGGTTTCACAGACCCGTTTCAGTTGGCTGGCCACGTTCTCGGCGCTGGGATGCGTGGGAGCCTCGATCAGGAACCGCTCGTAATACTCGATCGCGCGCCTTCGATCGGCGAGCGGGCCTTCGTAGAGCTGCGCCAGATCCACATATACGTAGAAGTCGACTCCATAGTGCGGGAATGCACGCAGCACCTTTTCGTAGTAATAGACGGCGCGCTCGGCGTCGTTCACGTCCGAGCGTTGACAGGCCTCGGCGAGCTCCAACAGCACCGTAGCGCGTAGCCCGGGGTCTTGGTCCAGAAACTCCCGATCGGCCGAGGCATCGGACTCGAGCAGTGGCTCGAAGCGCTCCAGATAGGGGGCTCCATATCCATCCTGCAAATACGATCGGGCGATCCGGAGGCTGAGCGAGTGCGACCAATCGTCGGCTGACAGGGATCGTTCCGCGGCCTCCAGGGCGGCGCGGTATTCATCGCCGCCTTGGGGAAACTCCGCTCTTGCCGCCCACGCGGCCAGCATGGTCGCGGGGTTCACGCGGTCCGGCCGGCGCATCAGTTCCCGAAAGACCTGCGCTGCGCGAGCCCCCTGCCCCTCGCGCTCCAGTTCCAACGCCAGTGCCTGAAGGATACTGGCTTCGGTCGGCAAGCCGGGGCGCGCCCGCTCTTCCGGCGGCAGGTCCAGGTATTCCTGATAATAATCCGACGCATGCTTCCCCACGTCCTCAGGGGGCAATGCACCAATGGGTTTGCGCGTGCCCTGGGCGACCGAAAGCAGTTCGCCTTTCCGCCACAATATGTTATGTAATTCAACAGTCCAGCTTTCCCGCAGGCTGGGATCCATCGCTCGAATGAGCCGAGCAATCTCGTTGAGATTGGCAAAAGCCTCAGCGACGTCGCGCGTCCGGGTGAATGTCGTTAACTGCCTTAGCGCCAGGATTCGCGTCGTTGGCTCGACCCGAGGGTGCTGCACACAGGCGCGAAGCAGCTCCTCCTGAGCAGCGTCCTCGCCAAGCCAACCCGAGAGAGTCGCGGCTTCAAACAATGCGTCGTCCGCCGCGGGATCCTCGGGCGCGGCCCGCGCCCCTTCCACCAGTCGATCCCGCCACGCCCGGCGGGAGTCGTCGTCCATCGGCCCGAGCTGCTTAATGCGAACGAACTCCATTACTTGTTCGTCCAACTCGGATGGCGGCGAGGTGCGCTGCTCGTGACCCGCAACCTCCGGCTTGAACGGGGCCGGCGCCGCTGGTGTCTGCACGGTCCCCGGCGCCGCCGATGAAGTCGATGACGCCGGGCGACCCGTTGTGGCCGCGGGCTCAACATCTTGCGGTAATCTTGCTTCAGCGCTACGCGCTTCCCGCGAACTCGCTTGCCTTGTGCTCGTTCGATCGTCGGGCAACCGCAGCGGCGCAGGAGAGCGCGTCGGTTGAGCGCCGGGCGAAACTTGCACATCCGCGGGCGGGCGAGAGACCGGCGGAGAGTCCGCCGGATGATGGCCTGACGCCAGCCAGATCGCCAGGATGACCAGCGCGGGCAGGCCCAAAGCAACAAGCAGAATCGTGGCCGGGCGAGTCATGAATGCAAGCCCTCAGCCAGCCCAGGACGGCTGAACGTGGAGTCCTGAACGCTGGACGCTGAACGCGGAGACTTGCAAATCCATCGGAATTCTTCCCGTAGTTCCACTTTAGGAAGTTTACAGCGAAGTGCGCCGGAAGTCAAGAAATCATCTCATTGTCGGATCGGTGGAATTCCCGCTCCGCGGGCGTTCGTCGGAGCAACGGCCCTTCCGGCGAAAGCCCGGCCGGTCGCTCCGACCGTGGAACGCGGTCCACCGGCCCATTGCGGTAACACACGACCAGGTGGCTCAATCGCACGGTGAATCGCCGTGAAAACCGAGCATCGCGTTCGATTGTGGCTCCGCCGGGCCGCGAGTCGTACGTCCAGAGTGCACGCGCCATTTGCGGCGACCGTGGGCCGCGGCGGCCCTGCGGGGCGCTCAGATTACAATCGTCTTCTGCCCTCTTCGGCGCGGCCAGAACAGCAGCACCAGCGCCGGTACAAGCGCGAAGCTGCCCTGCACAACGGCACAAGCGCCTTGCGGATTCTCCCTCAGCCTGCCCAACGTGCAGTCGCTCACACTTCCGGACCGCACCGGCTCATGTCTCGCCGGGCTTGTCGCAGCTACCGGGAATCGCACACTTTGCAGGGTCCGCAAGAAATCGGCGTCGCCTCACAACCCGACGTGGTCCCCTTGAAACCGTCAATGGTAGCGTACTCTGCGACACCATAGCACGTGTTTAGAGGCCGCCATTCGCTCCACGGTTCACCCCACGGCTTGATTCGAACAAACCACGTGTGCCCCAAGGGGGCGCGCGCGTCCCGCTCGGCCTCGTACGAATAAAGCCGATACTCCGTACCCGTGCACGGCTGGATTGCATCCGAGCCACATTCAATGCAGTATTCCGTGCTGACCTCGGTGGTGCTGGTGTAGCCGGCGGTGAACTCGGCAGTCGTCTC
>CAYOHG010000201.1:0-6356 GCA_964403685.1 uncultured Planctomycetales bacterium | reverse complement strand
CCCTGAGCGGGGGCCTCGTCGGACCGGCGCGGCCTGGGTCCGCAAAGCGGGAAGCAGGCATGATCCAGTCCATGACCGGCTTCGGCGAGGCGCAGCTCGAGGAAGACGGTCACGCCTATCACGTCGAGCTGCGCAGTGTCAATCACCGCTACTTCAAGGCCTCCCTGCACCTGCCGGACGAATTCGCGTTCCTCGAACCCGTGCTCGAACAGTTGCTGCGCACCCGGCTTAGCCGTGGCAGTATCACGCTGCGACTGAACCAACGCGACTTGAGCGCCGCGGCCGCCCAGAATCTCAACCTGGCCGCGCTGCGGCACTACCTGGCGCAGTTGCAGCAGATTCAGGGGGCCGGCGCGCCGCTGAGCATCGACCTGGCGACGCTGGCGCTGATGCCGGGCGTCTGCCAGCCGCACGAACTGAGCGATGAGCAGCGGAGCCGCGCCGCGCAGACCATCGAACGCGCCGCCCGGGCGGCGCTGGATCGGCTGATCCAGATGCGCCGCACGGAAGGGTGTGCGCTGGCCGAAGATCTGCGCAAACACTGCGCGGCGATTCGCGAGCAATCGACCGCAATCCGTAGACGTGTGCCGAGTGTGCTTGACGAGTATCGCCAGCGGCTTACCGCGCGCGTGCAGCAGTTGATCGCCGAGAGCAACGTCTCGCTCGCGGCCGATGACCTGCTCAAAGAGGTGGCGATTTTCGCCGAGCGCAGCGATATCAACGAGGAGCTCAGCCGGCTGGGTTCGCACCTGGAGCAGTTCGAAGCGGCGCTTTCGCGGACCGACCCGGCCGGCCGGACGCTCGACTTCATCGGCCAGGAGATGCTACGCGAGGCCAACACGATGGGCTCCAAGGCGGGCGACGCCGAGATCGCCCGGCGGATCATCGAGATCAAGACGGCGATCGACCGCATCAAGGAACAGGTCCAGAACGTAGAGTGAACCCGCGTGAGCCGGCTGGTCGACACCCATTGCCACCTGACCTACGACGACCTTGCGCCACAGATTGGTGCCGTGCTGCAACGCGCCGCCGACGCCGGCGTGACGCGTTGCATCACGGTGGCGACCGATCCGGCCGATGCGGCTCGGGCGCTGGCGCTGATGCGCTTGCACCCAGCCGTGTTCCTCGCGGCCGGAATTCACCCGCACGGCGCGGCGCGGGCGGACGCTGAGCAGTTAGCCGCCCTGGCCGACCTGCACCACGGCCGCGCGGCCGGCGTCGAAGCCGCCCGGCTGGTCGCCGTCGGAGAAACCGGGCTGGATTTTCATTACGATTTTGCCCCGCGCGACGTGCAGGAGCGTGTGTTTCGCGCGCAGCTCGAGCTGGCCTGTGACGTGCGTCGGCCGGTGATCATCCACGCCCGCCAAGCCGAGGCTCGCGTCTGCGAAATTCTGGACGAATACGAGCCGCTGCGCGGCCGCGTGGTTTTCCACTGCTTTTCCGGCGACGAAGCGTTAGCGCGGCGCGTGCTCACCGGCGGGTGGTGGCTGTCCTTCACTGGTGTGGTCACGTTCAAGAACGCCGACGCCATTCGGGCCGCGGCGCGCTACGCCCCGGCGGACCGCGTCATGGTCGAGACCGACGCGCCGTACCTCTCGCCCGAGCCGGTCCGCAAGGTCCGCCCCAACGAGCCCGCGTTCGTGGCCCACACGGCGCGCTACCTCGCCGAGCTGCGCGGCACCTCGTTCGATGACTTCGCCGCGACCACCAGCGCCAACGCCGAACGCTTCTTCGGCCTTCCTGGGAGCACGACATGAGTATCGCCCTGGTCACCGGCGGCGCCGGGTTCATCGGCAGTCATCTCGTGCGGGCGCTGCTGGAACGCGGCGAGGCGGTGCGCGTGCTCGACAACTTCAGCACCGGGCACCGCCGCAACCTGGCCGAGCTGAACGGCCGGTTCGAGTTGATCGAAGCCGACATTCGCGACCTGGACGCGCTGCGCCGCGCGGCGCAAGGGGTGGGCACCGTCTATCACCTGGCCGCCCAGGGCAGTGTTCCCAAGAGCGTCGACGACCCGCTCACCGCCAATCACATCAACGTCGCCGGTACGCTGAACGTGCTGATCGCGGCCCGCGACGCGCAGGCCCGGCGGGTGGTCTATTCCGCCAGCAGCGCGGCGTATGGAGAGACCGAAGCGCTGCCGAAAATCGAGAGCATGACGCCGCAGCCGGTCAGCCCCTACGGCGTCAGCAAGCTGGCCGGAGAGCATTACTGCACCGCGTTCGCCAACTGCTACGGCCTTTCGACGGTCTCGCTGCGGTACTTCAACGTGTTCGGGCCGCGGCAGGACCCCAACAGTCAGTATGCCGCCGCCATTCCCGCCTTCGTCACGCGCATGCTCGCGGGCCAGCCGCCGATCGTTTTCGGCGACGGCGAACAGTCGCGCGATTTCTGCTTCGTCGAGAACGTGGTCGCGGCCAACCTGCTGGCCGCCGCGGCGCCGCAGGTGCGCGGCGAGGTGCTCAACATCGCCTGCGGCGAGCGCATCACGCTGAACGCGATCATCGCGCTGATCAACCAGCACCTCGGCACGCGAACCGCGGCGGAATACCGGGCGCCGCGCGCCGGCGACGTGCGGCATAGCCTCGCATCGCTGGAGTCGGCTCGACGGCTGATCGGCTATGAGCCGAGGGTCATGTTCGCGGAGGGGCTGCGACGGTCGATCGACTGGTATCGAGCGCAGCCGCCGGCGGTTCGCTCGTGATGGCGGCGTATTCGCGCACGCCCAGAGCGGTGTAGCGGCAAAGCACTTCGTGTTCGCGGACGTTCAGCTCGCGGGCGATCTCACGCTCGGGCAGTTCGTCACCCAGCAGGATGACTTCGTCGCCGGCCCGGTCCGCCGGATGCACACTGACGAAACACGAGTTCATGCCGACTTCGAGGATGCGCTGCCGGCGGCCGTTGATGACCACGCTGGCCGGCGAGAGCCCGTTGCTGTAGCCCGCCAGCAGGATGCCGACGTGGGGATAGTGAAAGCCGGTGTAGCCGACCGGGCCGTTTGTCTCGCGGACCGACACGAGCCGGGTGCTGACGCGGGTCGCGCCGCGATACAGGGCCAGGCCCGGCCGCACCGCGTCCAGCCAGGCCCTTGGGCTGTCCAGCAGCGACGTTGCCGCCGCGTGCTTGCGGACAGCGCCGCACGGCAGCGAGCGGAGCACGTCTGCGCCCGACGCATCACACGCGTGTGTGTACAAATCCAGCACCGTGGCGCCGCGCGCCAGCGACTCCACCAGCTCGGGCGCGGCTCCGAAGCGCTGCATTCCCGTATCTACGCTGATCGCCAGCGGCACGCCCGCGTATCGCCGTGCATCATGCTCGTTCGCCACCATCGGTCGCAGGTTCAGCTCGCGAAACGCGGCGGCATCGGCTTCGGGCGGTCCCAGCACCAGGCCCGGCCGGCCGACTTCGCGCGCTTCGGCCACGCTGAAGTAGGCGAAGTCATCCGCGACGCCCGCGAGGGCATCGGCGACCCGCACCGCGCCCGCGCCGTAGGCGTCGGCCTTGATCACAGCGACCAGCGCGACACCGGTATGCTTGCGAATCCGTTCGGCCGATGCTCGAATGCGGTCCAGATCGACGGTGACGTTGATGTGTTTGCAGCGCATGGGGATTCCGAGTGTGGGGGGACCTCCCTGTCCGATGGCCGCATTATACCGACATCAAGGCACTCACAAGGGCGCGTTCGCGGAATGCGCGCCGGGCACGCCGCGCGACCTGCGACCGGCGGGTTCACCGCCAGACCCGGGTGATGCGTGAAGCGTAGCGAGCTCCAATACGATCTCCCGCCGGAGCGAATCGCCCAGCACCCGGTTGAGCCGCGCGACGCGGCCCGCCTGCTGGTCGTGCACCGGCCTGACGGGCGGCTGGAGCATCGGCGTTTCCGCGACCTGCTTGACTATCTGCATTCCGGCGATGCCCTGGTGCTCAACGACACACGAGTCGTGCCGGCCCGGTTCTTCGCCCAACGCGCCAGCGGCGGACGGATCGAAGGACTGTTCCTGCGCCAGGCCGAGGGCGAGGGCGAGTGGCTCGCGCTGCTGAAGCCCACCGCCCGGCTGCGGGCCGGCGAGCAGCTTCGGCTCGAGCCCGCGACGGCCCCGGCCGGGCATTCAACAGAGATTCCCGGGGACGGCACTCAAATCCCATCGGCTGATTCGCAAGGCTGTCCGGTCAGCCTCGGCGCCTCCCCGTCCGGCTCCCGCTCCACGGCACCTTTGACACCGGCGCTGGAGCTGATTGCCCTGGAGAGCCGCGGTATCTGGCGTTGCCGGCCGCGACCTCCGACGCCTGCGCTGGCGCTGCTGAATCACATCGGCCACACGCCGCTGCCACCGTACATCCGTGGAGGAATCGCGGCCGCCGCGGATGCGTGTCGCTACCAGACGGTGTATGCCGACAGCCCGGGAGCGGTCGCGGCCCCGACCGCCGGCCTGCATTTCACGTCGGATTTGCTGGAGAGGATTGCCGCGGCCGGCGTGCGGCAGGCGCGAGTGACGTTGCATGTGGGGTTGGGCACCTTCGCCCCGATCGATGCGGACGATCTCGCCGAACACCGGATGCACGCGGAGTGGTTCGAGGCGCCCGAGGGGACGCCGGCATCGCTAAGCGCTGCCCGCGCCGCCGGCGGTCGGATCGTGGCGGTGGGCACGACCAGCGTGCGGGTGCTGGAGTCGTTGCCGGCGGAGCTTGGGACCGCTACTACCGGCGGAACGGCATCGGTGACCGCGAATAGCGCGCGCGGCTGGACGGACATCTTCATCTATCCGCCCTACCGGTTCCGCAACGTCGATATGCTGATCACCAACTTTCACCTGCCCGAAAGCACACTGCTGGCGCTGGTGACGGCCTTCGCGGGCGTCGAGCTGACGCGCCGCGCGTACGACGCGGCCATCGCCGAGGGGTACCGCTTCTACAGTTACGGCGACGCGATGCTGGTGCTGTAAGGGGGCCGGCATCACCGATCACGCGGCTTACGCGGTGCGTCGCGGCCCGCAAGACGCCGGTCGAGATCGCCGCTTCGTTCGCTGCGGCTCGGGTGACTCGGCGACGGTGCGGTTGGACGTCTCGGCGGGGGGCGCGAAGCTACCGTCGCGCTCGGCACGCCACTTCGTGGCGCGCGGCGTCCGGGAGGTCCCGGTCGCATCCGCCGGGCCGATCACCGAGCAACGTGAGCCCGCGGATCATCCCGGCCCCCTCTCGTCCTCAGCGAACAACCGGACATCTGTGGCCAGAATGATGGACCGCGTGCGCGGCGACACTAAGTCAGCCGCGCGCCCAGAGGCGGAGCAGAAGGGAGACCAGCGCGGCGATCCAGAACGCGCTCCGGCGACTCGAATCACCGATCGTCCCCGCTTCCAGATCGCTGGCCGGCGCTGCCCGTGCCAGCCGCCGCGCCCGTTCGCGACGCTCCAGTTCGCGGGCTTCTTCGCGCCGGCGACGCAGCATGTGCTCGGGCCCGCCGCTCTTCACCCAGCGGAGAATCCGGCGCAGCTCACCCGCTTCGAGCCAGACGCCGTGGTTGCGGCACTCATCGATGGCCACCCCGCTGCGCAGCCCGTAATTCCGCCGGTTCATTGGCTGCGAGCAGATCGGACATGGAACGTACACCCGCCGCGCCGGCGCCGCGGCCGGCATTTCCCGCAGCAGTTGGTTCAGCCGCCGGTAATTGGGCGTTAGCGGCTCGCGAACCGTCAGCTCGGTCAGCGCGCCCAGCTCGTGCGTGTCGAAAAACAGGCCGAAGCAGGCGCCGCAGCGCTCGATCAGGAACGTGCGACCGACGTTCAGGTTGACCGTGCCCATCGCCTGCCGGCAGATCGGGCAGGGACGCGGCCGGTCCGCGGGGCGGGCCAGCAGCGGCCCGAGATTCGCCAGGTCGAGGTCGTGCCGCGTCTGACAATAGTTGCAGATGCTGGATTCCGGCGGGAGTGCAGCGCCGCAGTTGGCGCAATTGAAGCTGGGGACGGTTGCCATGCGCGTCATTATAGAGCTTGGTGCGGCGGGCGCTGCCGTTCAGATATCGAACGCCTTTCCACAGCGGCGCTCGCAAGTCGGCGACGGTCGAACGCGGGAGGTTGAAGGGTCGGATCGTGCCGGCGCGACGTGGATCGTTGCGCTGCCGGCGAAGCGCCGAATCACGCAGCCGCGAACTGGAACGTCCCGGTATGGGCCCAATCGCGATAGCAGAAGCGGCATCCCACACTGGCAGTGTGTGACCCAGAAAGCAACCGGACGACCGGTGGCTCGCCCGCCGGTCGCGCGGTTCTCGCAAGGGAGAAAGGAAGGTCCGTATCCGTAGGGCGGCAGGCCGGCCTCTCGGCCCAGCCGCGCGGGGGCTGCTCGCAACCACCCCCACACGC
>CAYOHG010000200.1:0-6368 GCA_964403685.1 uncultured Planctomycetales bacterium | reverse complement strand
CTGCGGGATCTGCGTCGCGACGTAGCCGGCCCAGATCGACTGGAAGAAGTCTGTCGTGGGCCCGACGATGATGTTGTCGAAGTCTGTGCCGACGGCGGCCGCCGGGGCGGTGAACGTCTCGATGGACGCATCGCCGACCGCGGTGTAGAACGCCGTGAGGCCGTCGTTCGAGATGCAACTGGCGGTGTTCCAGCCGCCGAGGAAGAACTGGAACGTCGTGCCGCCCAGACCCAGCAACACCAGAGCCCGCTTGAAGGCTGCCTTCCGATTGGTCATGAAACCATCTCCTTGCGTAGACCGCGCCTAGAGAACCGCATTTGAAGACCGCAACACCAATCGGCGCCGACGCCGGCGTCCGATCAGCCCTGAGCTGTACGACGGACCGGATAATATGTCCGATCCTGTGCCGCCGCAACCGGGCGAGCCATCAAGGGGGGTGCTGCGGAGTACTTCGGAAAGGCAGCCGTGCAGTTCGAGGCCCTGCACGGCAACTTCCACTCGCGCGGCCACTTCCCTGATTCGGAGATGGTCATCGTCTGACGACCTCCGCGTCGGCTCCGCCGACTCGCACGCGCACAACGCCGGATTCGAAGAGTGCTCGCGAAATGGCGACAGACTCTCCCCGGCTCTTCCTAGATCCATTAAGCACATGCCGTGCCAGTTGCATTACCACTTGTGAAAAACGGTAAAGTACATATTCGAAGTCAGTTACAGCTCAAGATCGCGCCCGAACCACTACGGCCAATCCACGCCGTATTTTGCCGCTTCTCCGTCACACTTAATCCGGCATTTGGTGCATAACAACATACTGCAAAAATGTTTGCTGATATTTGCGACGCTGGTTTCGGAACCGGACAACTGACGGTTGACCGTCGTATCCTCGCCGACGCCGCTGAGCCGGGCGAGGCCGTGCTCATCCGCTTGTCTGGGAGTGGCTCCGCTCTATCCTTGTGGCAATTGTGGCAGCCACATGCTCCTGCATGGAGGTACATGCATGCGCCGCTTCGTGCTCACGGAGTTCTCGCTGAACGGACTGCGGGCTGAAGACGGCCCGACACCCCAGCCGGGCCCCGGCGAACTCCTGCTTGACGTGCGGGCCATCAGCCTGAACTACCGCGACCTGCTCGTCATCCGCGGACAATACAACCCGAAACTCAAACTGCCGGCTGTCCCTATCAGCGACGGCGCCGGGGTCGTAGCTGCGGTCGGACCGGGCGTCACCGACCGGCGCGTGGGTGATCGCGTCGTCTCGCACTTCATCAGCGGCTGGCTCGACGGGCCCTTTCGGGGCGACTATCCCGCCAGCACGCTCGGCCTGCCGGGACCGGGACTGGCGGCCGAGCAGGTCGTGCTGCCAGCCCACGCGGTGCTGCCGATCCCCTCGGGTTACGATTTCGCGCAGGCTGCGACGTTACCCATCGCGGCGCTGACCGCCTGGAGCGCGCTGGTCTCGCTGGGCCGAGTGCAGGCCGGGCATTCGGTTCTGACGCTTGGAACCGGCGGCGTGTCGATTTTCGCGCTGCAACTCTCCAAGGCACTCGGTGCGCGCGTGTTCATCACCAGCAGCAGCGATGAGAAACTGGAACGCGCTCGGCAATTGGGAGCCGACGAGGTGATCAACTACCGCACGAATCCCGGCTGGGATCGTGTCGTGCTCGAGAGAACGGGCGGAGTCGGTGTAGACCGAACCGTCGAGAACGCCGGAGCCGCGACGCTGAACCAGTCGATCCGCGCGACCCGCGCCGGCGGCATCGTGGCGTTCCTCGGCGCGCTGACCGGACTCGAGGCCACGGTGAATCTCGCGGCAATCCTGATGAAACGCATCCACCTGGCGGGCGTGATGGTCGACTCGCGGGCCGCCTTCGTCGAGATGAACCGTTTTCTAGCCGAGTCGCGGCTTCAGCCGGTGATCGATCGTCGTTTCGAATTCGCTCAGCTTCCCGAGGCGCTGCGAGCGCTCGAGGGGGCGTCGCACTTTGGTAAGATCGTCCTGACCCGCGGCAGGTGAGCCGCGAGGGGCGTTGCCGATCGACGGCCGCCGCGTAGAATCGACCTGTGTCCGCAACTCATCAGCCACGTTCGGGCGGCGGCCTGGCGCGCCCCCCGCGGAGCGGCCAATGCTGAAGCTGATCGCCGTCTATGACAAGCCTGAGGATTCCGCCGCGTTCGACCAGCATTACAACGAGGTGCACATTCCGCTGGTCAAGAAAATGCCCGGTCTTCAGAAGCTGGAGGTCAGCCGCGTTCGCGGCGCCCCCGGCGGGGAACCGCGCTATTACCTGGTGGCCGAGATGTATTTTGCCGACCGCGACGCGATCAAGGCGGCGCTGATGTCGCCTGAGGCCATGGCGGCGCGCGAGGATCTGCAATCGTTCGCGGCGGGCAAGTACCACATGATGATTGCGACGGTCGAGAACCCGTAGCGGCCGGCTGAGCAGGGGGCAAAGCCGCCCGCGGAGAGGATTCTCCTGCGGGGTTGGCCGGATTGAGCGCTCGATTCCGCTTGCGGAACGGGCGGACCGTCCCGCGAGCGCGGGCCGATCCGCGCGATGTGCGCCTAGCACGACGCTCAACGGTGAGCACAAATCCTGCGGCGGCGGCGATTTGCAATCGCGGCCGCTGGCTGGTATGCTGTAAAATGCGCGTGTCGTGCGGTTTGCGCCGCGCCCGCCCGTTGTTCCGAAGGATCCCCCGCCAATGTCCGCCGCCAACATCCGCAACGTCGCCATTATCGCCCACGTCGATCATGGCAAGACTACGCTGGTCGACCAGATGCTCCGACAGTGCGGGCAGTTCCGCGACAACCAGCTCAAGGGCGAGCGCATCCTCGACGCGAACGATCTGGAGCGCGAACGCGGCATCACCATCCTGGCCAAGAACATCGCCATTCGCTTCGGCGACACCAAAATCAACCTGATCGACACCCCCGGGCACGCCGATTTCGGCGGCGAGGTCGAGCGCGTGCTCAAGATGGCCGACGGCTGCCTGCTGCTGGTCGACGCGGCGGAAGGACCGATGCCGCAGACGAAATTCGTGCTGCGCAAGGCATTCGAGTATCACCTCAAGCCGATCGTGGTCATTAATAAGATTGACCGGCAGGACGCGCAGCCGGCGGACGTGCTGGACAAGGTGATCGACCTGTTCATCGAGCTGCACGCCGACGAGGACGCGCTCGAGTTTCCGACCGTTTACGCCTCCGCCGTCCAGGGTTTCGCCACGCTCGACCCCGAACGGCCGACCGACAACGTGCGCATCCTCTTCGACACGATCCTCAAGCACATTCCCGCGCCGCGCTGCGATCGCTCGGCGACGCTGCAGATGCAGATCGCCAGCATCGACTACAACGACTACGTCGGCCGGATCGGCATCGGGCGGGTTCACAACGGCGTGCTCAAGGCGAACACGCCGGTGTGTGTGGTGCATCGGGACGGCTCGCAGACGATCGAGCGCTGTGCCGAGCTGCACCTGTTCGACGGGTTCGGGCGCGTGCGGGTGGACGAGGTTCCCGCCGGGGACGTGTGCGCGATCGTCGGGCTCGAATCCGTCGAGATCGGCAACACGCTGACGGACCCGGATCATCCGCTGCCGATGCCGCCCATCCGCGTCGAGGAACCGACGCTGCACATGACCTTCCGGGTCAACGATTCGCCCTTTGCGGGGCGTTCCGGGGGCAAGTATGTCACCAGCCGGCATCTGCGCGACCGCCTCGATCGCGAGCTGCGCAGCAACGTGGCCCTGCGGGTCGAGCCGGGCGCGACGCCGGAGGAATTCTACGTTTCAGGCCGTGGGCTGCTGCACCTTTCGGTGTTGCTTGAGAACATGCGCCGCGAGGGCTACGAGCTGGCGGTCGGCAAACCAACCGTCATCTTTCACGAGGAGCAGGGTCAGCGCAGCGAGCCGATCGAGTTCTGCGTGATCGAGGTGCCCACGCCGTACGTCGGCACGGTGATGGAAAACCTCGGGGCGCGCCGCGGCCTGTGCGTGAAGATGGAGACGCACGAGGCCGCCACGCACCTGGAGTTCACCATTCCCGCCCGCGGACTGATCGGGCTGCGCAACCGCCTGCTGACCGCCACCAACGGCACGATCGTCATGCACCACAATTTCCACGAGTACGAACCGTATCGCGGCGAGGTGCCCGGCCGCACGAACGGCGTCATGATCGCCAGCGAGGCCGGCGCGGTGACGGCGTATGCGCTCGAAGCCCTGGCCGATCGCGGAGTGATGTTCGTGTCACCCGGCGATCAGGTCTATGAAGGTCAGGTGGTGGGCGAGCACTGTCGTGACAACGACATTCCGGTCAACGTCTGCCGCATGAAGAAGCTGACCAACATGCGGGCGGCGGGCGCGGACAAGACGGTGGTGCTCAAGCCGCCGCGGAACATGACGCTCGAACTGGCGCTGGAGTTCATCGACGAGGATGAACTGGTCGAAGTGACGCCCAGCGCGATTCGCATCCGCAAGCGGCTGCTGGACGAATCGGACCGCAAGAAGGCGCTGCGCGCGGCGCGGAGCGAATAGTGCTCGCTAGGACCGATCCGGCCGGCGTTGTTACGGACGTAGGATCGCCTGATCAGCCTTGTACGCGCTGACCGCGTCCGCTTCCAGCGCAGTCAGCCGCGCAGTCGATGGAACCACGAATGCCTCTGCGGAAACCGGTTTGTTGATCTGCAAGTTAACCACGTCCCGGACGACGGATTGGACTGCTCCGCCCGCGTCGCCCATTCGCCGAGTCTGCACCGAACGGTATGGAACCATCGTTCCACCTTCTGCCGCTCGGAAGTCGCTCAAGCTGAGCTCCTCGTGAATCTCGCCCGCGGGACCGTAGCGCACCAGGCGCGACATGGGGTAGCCCGGGCGGTTCTCGAGCGTCAGTTCGAACGCGATACCTTCGGACTCCATCCGGAGACCGCGCACTACAATTCGCCCCTGACCGTTGCTTTCCACCGTGCACGGCGATTTCCAGGTCAGCAGGCGGGTTGGCGCGATTCCCAGTAATTCAAGGCGCTCGGTGATCGGCCGGGATCCTCCCGACAGAAGCGTGGCCACCGTCGCGTCGTGATTGAGCAGGATGCTGTAGCTCGGGCCGCCGACGAGGGTCTTTGTCGCCGTCAGGTTGCCGAACTGCCGATCCGGAAGGCTGTGCTCATCGGCCAGGTTTCGCAAGTCGCGCAGGTCGGTGTGCCGCAGACGATACCGTGAAGCGGGAAAGTCGTAGACCGAGTGATCTTGAGTCAATGTCATCCGGTTGGCGATCAGAACGGACAGGATTTCCTCAGGAAAACCCTCGTCCCCCGCCGCGCGCACTCGCTGCTCAAGCTCGAGCATCTCCTCGACCGTCGTCGGCTCGCACGCGACGTTTTCCCAAGCGCGTTGCTCGGCACGCTCGACCCGATCCTGCATACGGCTGAAGACGTGGTCCTCATGCCACTCGCTGTTCTGTCGCCGAGTGACGACTCGCTCCTCAATCACCAGTGTTTTGATTGCCCCCGAACGAGCTTCTTGGGCGGCGCGAATACTCTCGAGGGTCGGCGCCGCGCTCGGTCCAGTCGTGAGGGCAGTGTTCATCACTGCGAAAATCACGACTCCCGTGCTGAAGATCACATTGGGCATTGTGTCGCCTCCCTACGCGCTAGAGTGGGAATGATCAGGACGCCAGCGAACTCACTGGCCGACGCACTCGCAAGCCGAGGGCATCCAAGCGTAGATGACCTCATAGGGTTCCGTCTCTGGCTCGCAGCAGTCGCTCTCGCAGCAGTTATCGCAGTTTTTCCCGATAAACACAGCCGTATTCACCTCGGCGATGACCGTACAGGTACCCGGAAACAGGCACGCGCCTGCACACCAGCTATCATAGGTAATCTCCATGTGCGTACAGAATTCGATTCCACCATCTTCACCCGGCGGGCATCGAAAACAGTCGCCGGCGCCGTCAACGAGCTGGTACAATGTACAGGAGCCTATCTGCTGAGCGTACGCCACCGACGCAGTGAGCAGCACGACCAGCACCGCGATTCGTGCTTTCATGGGAACTGCTTGAAGAACCTATTGCGAGCGCGGCGCCCGCGCAGACGACCGCGGGTCAATGGATGATAATAACGACGCTTGGGGGGGGGCAGCAAGCCCATTCTCCGCTATTTCCCGGGTTCATCGGCCCGAAGGCGCAACCGTTTCCGGCGTGCACCCGCCGCCACGCAGAGGAACCGCAAACGCCGCGAGCCCGCCGTGCCTTGGCACCGCGGGCCCGCAAGGGTTTGAACGGGAAAGCGTTCGGCTGGCGCTACTGGCCTTGTTTGCCGTACAGGATGTACACCTCGCCGGCGTCCGTTCGGCCGATCGGGTCGGCGCCGATGGCGCTGATCGCGAGG